>NZ_JBFUFQ010000008.1:0-65148 GCF_056403355.1 Rhizobacter sp. P2_H3
CGCCGGCCCCGCCCGCCGCGGCAGCGCCGCCACCGGCCGCGCCGTCCTTGGCGCCGCAGGCCACGAGCAGCGCGACGACGACCGCCAGCGGGAGCGCTTTCAGCGCGCCACGAACCGGGGAAACAACAGCAGCACTTTCCGCCGCGACGTTCTTCAACGCAGACATGCAAATCCCTTCCGGATGCTGCGCCCGCCGCGGGCGCCTGATGAGCTGGGGGAAAGCCGACAAAGCGCAAGGCCGGGTGGAAAACCCGGCCGGACGGGTCGACGATGCGGGTTAGTATACATACACGACTGAATGTAAACCGTCCATTTACCCATTGACCTGCACGGTACCGGCGGCGCACTTACCGAGTGCTTACCGGCACCGCTCACCGAGGAGTCGCCACGCGATGGCGCGACGAACGAAAGAAGAGGCCCTGGCCACCCGCAGCCACATCCTGGACACCGCCGAGCTGGTGTTCCAGGAGCGTGGCGTGTCGCGCACGTCGCTCAACGACATCGCGCTGGCGGCCGGGCTGACCCGCGGTGCCATCTACTGGCACTTCAAGGACAAGGGCGACCTCTTCAACGCGATGCTGCTGCGCGTGACGCTGCCGATGGAGCAGATGGTCCACGCGAGCGCCGACCCGCATGTGGACGCGCCAGTGGATCACATTCTGGAAAGCTTTGTCGATGCCCTGCGCAAGACGGTGCATGACCCGCAGGTGCGGCGCGTGTTCGACATCGCGACCAACAAGGTCGAGTACGTCGACGAGCTCGACAAGGTGTGGGAGCGGCACCGCCAGGTGCATGCCGACATGCTGGCGCACGTGGAGAGCGCGCTGAAGCGGGCGGTCCAGCGCGGCCAGATCGTGCTGCGCGCGCCGGCCCGCACGGTGGCGATCGGCCTGCATGCGGTGATCGACGGCTTGATCCGCACCTGGCTGCTGGAGCCGGACTCGTTCGACCTGGTGCGGGTCGGACGGCAGGTGCTCGAAGGCTATCTGGCGGGCATGGCGCCGGTGCCGCCCGCGCCGCCGGCCATCACGCCCGTGCCGGGTTCGTCCCCGGCGCCGGCCGGGGCTCGTCGAGGTGCTGGGCGAGCAGCGCGATCGTAGCGGCCAGGCCGGCCAGTACCAGCAGCGCGAAGCGCAGGCTCGTCAGTTGCGCGAGCCAGCCGATCAGCGGCGGCCCGAGCAGGAAGCCGCCGTAGCCGAGCGTGGCCATCGCCGCGATGCCTTGGCCCGGGCCGCGGCGCGCGCGGCGTGCGGCGGTGCCGAAGACCAGCGGCGCGACCGTCGCGACGCCGAGCCCGACCGCGACGAAGGCCGCGAGCGTCAGGCCGGCGCTCTGCGTGATCAGCGCGGTGGCGAACAGCAGCGCGGCCGCGGCATTGCCGGCGCGCAGCAGCGTGGAGGCGCGCCACACCGCCATCAGCCGGTCGCCGGCCAGCCGCAGGCCCATCATCGCGCAGGCGAACGCGGCATAGCCGAAGGCGCCGAGCGCGGCGCTCAGGCCGAGGCCGTCCTTCACGTAGACCGCGCTCCAGTCGGCCATGCCGCCTTCGATCAGGAAGGCGCAGAAGACGATCGCGCCGAGGCCGCCCATGCCCGGCTCGGGCAGCGCGAAATGCGGCGCCGCCTCGGCCGGCTTCGGCGGCGTGGACTGCAGCCAGCGCATCGCCACCAGCAGCACCCCCGCCAGCACGGCCGCGACCACGCCGATGTGCAGCCCCGGCGCGATGTCGTGGTGCGCCATCGTGCCGCCGAGCGCTGCGCCGCACAGGCCGCCGGCGCTCCACAGCCCGTGCAGGCCCGACATGATCGGCTTGCCGCGGCGCGCCTCGACCTCGACCGCCAGCGCGTTCATCGCGACGTCCATCGCGCCGTTGGCCGCGCCGAGCAGGAACAGCGTGAGGGCGAGCGGCAGCAGCGAGCCGACCAGCACCGGGTGCGGCAGCAGGAAGCAGTAGATGAAGCCGGTCGCGAGCGTCAGCCCGCGCGCGCCGAGCTGGCCGATGCCGCGCCCGGCCAGCTGGAACGACACCAGCGCGCCGGCCCCCATCGCCAGCAGTGCCATGCCGAGCTGGCCCTCGCTCAGGCTCAGCGCATCGCGCACCGCGGGGATGCGCGAAACCCAGCTCGCGAAGCCGGCGCCGTTGGCGAAGAACACGGCGGCCATCGCGATGTGTTCGGCGCGCGAGGCGGTGGGAGAGGAAGACATGGCGGCTCCGAAGGCGTGGGCATGCTTGAGCGAATTCGATCAAGTTCGAGCATATTAGAGCAGTCGGCGGGGCCGGGCAAGCTAGAATTCGCGCCACGATGGTCCGCAAGACACCTGCCCCTCCGTGGTTCGGCGAAGAACGCCGCGCCCGCACGCTGAAGCTGCTGCGCGAGAAGGGGCGCGTGGAGGTGCTCGACCTTGCTCGGATGATGGGCGTGTCCGAGCACACGATCCGCCGCGACCTGCTCGACCTGCAGGCGCAGGGCGCGCTGCACAAGACGCATGGCGGCGCGGTGTCGCTGGACACGGCGCGGCTCGATTTCGCGGGGCGCGCGGATGTGATGGCGGATGCGAAGCAGGCGATCGGCCGGGCCGGTGCCGCGCTGATCGAGCCGGGCCAGACGGTGATCATCGATGCCGGTTCGACCTCGCTGGGCCTGGCGCGCGCGCTGACGGTGCGGCCGGTCACGGTGATCACGAACTCGCTCGACGTGGCGGCGCTGTTCGACCGCGACCCCGGCGTGCAGCTGGTGCTGACCGGCGGCACCTGGCACGCGCAGGCGCGGGCGCTGTGGGGGCCGGCGGCGCGCGAGATGCTGCAGCAGTGCCGCGCCGACTGGGCGGTGCCGGGGGCCTGCTYGGTCGACCTCGCGATGGGCATCACCGTCACCGACGAGGCCGACGCGGCGACCAAGCGCGCGATGATCGGCGCCGCGGCCCGCACGATGGTGCTGGCCGATCACTCGAAGCAGAACAACGTGTCGCCGTTCGTGGTCGGCCGGTGGCGCGAGGTGCACACGCTGGTCAGCGACCGCGCCTGGCCCGAGGTCCAGGCGCTGGGGGTGCGGGTGCACGTGGCACCCGACTGATCAACGGGCGTTCAACGGATCTGCTGATAGTCCACCGGCACCCACACGTAGCCGCGGCCTTCGGCGCGGATGTGCCCGATGCCCGGGAACGGCAGGTGGGCACCGGCCACCAGGAAGCCGCCCTTGGCTGCGTCGGCATAGGCCTTCTTGCGCTGGATCGCGGCCGACTTCGAATCGCTGTCGAACGAGATCGTGACCTGCGGCTGCGGGAACTGCACCGCGGCCACGTGCATCAGGTCGCCCCACAGCACCAGCTTCTGGCCCTTGGACTCGACCGCGTAGATCGAGTGGCCCGGCGTGTGGCCGCGCGCGGCGAACGAGCGCACGCCCGGCACCAGTTCGGCCTCGCCGTCGAACGGCTTGAACTTGCCGGCGGCGACGTACGGGTTCAGCGAGGCCATCGCGCCCTGGAAGAAGCCTTGCACCTCCTTCGGGGCCTTCTCCATCGTGGCCTGGCTCAGCCAGAAGTCGGCGTCATGCTGGTCGGCACGCACGATGGCGTTCGGGAACGCCGGCTTGCCATCGGCCAGCAGGCCGCCGACGTGGTCGGGGTGCATGTGGGTGATGTAGATCTCGTCGACCTGCTCGGGCTGGTAGCCGGAGGCTTTCAGGTTGGCCAGCAGGTTGCCGGCCGTCGGGCCGAACAGGCCGGCGGCACCGGTGTCGACCAGCACCAGCTTGCTGCCGGTGTTGATCAGGTAGCCGTTGACCGAGGTCTGCACGGTGTCCTTCTGGAACGACTTGTCGAGCAGCTTGCCGACGTCCTTCTGCGTCGTGTTGGTCAGCAGCTGCTTGGGCTGCAGGTCGAGCGTGCCGTCGAACAGTGCGGTCACCTCGAAGTCGCCGAGCATCATCCGGTAGTAGCCGGGCGCTTGCGTCTTGAGCTGCGGCGCGCCGGCCTGAG
Source organism: Rhizobacter sp. P2_H3 (assembly GCF_056403355.1). Lineage (NCBI taxonomy): Bacteria > Pseudomonadati > Pseudomonadota > Betaproteobacteria > Burkholderiales > Sphaerotilaceae > Rhizobacter > Rhizobacter sp. P2_H3. Next base: position 3,979 of record NZ_JBFUFQ010000008.1, read on the forward strand.
CGGCGGTGGCGAGCACCCATGAGCCGACCAGCGCGGCCAGGCCGTTGCGAATCCAGGGCGTGAATGTCATTCGAATTTCTCCTCGGGTGCGGAATTGCGGGCGCAAGCATAGGGGCGCGCTGCAATCCCCACCGCGCAGAGGGGCAGCGTTCCTACACACCGGCCTTCGCGAGGACGACCAGTGAAATGCCGCGCGCCGGCTGCAGCGCATCGGCGTTCTGGTACGAGTGCGGCAGGTTGCCGGGGAAGGCCAGCACCTCGCCCTCGGCCAGCGTGTAGCGCTCGCCGGCCACCATCAGGTTCACGCGGCCGTCCAGGCAGGTGAAGAACTCGCGCGTGCCCGGCAGGTGCGGCGTGCCGCCCATCACCGCGCCGGGCTCGAAGTCCATCACCTCCATCATCTCGTCGGGCACCGATTCGGGAATCAGCACGCGCAGCGTGACGCCGCGCCCCTTGCCGGCCGGGCGGCTGCGCAGCGCGATCTCGTCGGCCGGCCAGTGCCGGACCATCGCACGCGGCGACGCAAGCAGCTCGTCGATCGGCACGCCGAGCGCGCCGGCCACCTTCACCAGCACCGACAGCGACGGGTTGCCGTCGCCGGACTCCAGCGTCGCGATCGTCGAACGCGGCAGCGCGGCCGATTTCGCGAGGGCGTCCTGCGTCAGCCCGCGGGTGTGGCGCAGGCTCAGCAGGTTGCGGGCCAGGTGGCTGGCGGTGGGTTCGCTCATCAGGCCCGCATTGTCGACGGAACGGACGCTTCGCCAATGCAGCAGTCCGCGCGCTGGGCGATGCGCATGACGCTCCCTATCGTGAGGCCATCACTTCACGGAGCCTCCCCATGAAAACCCTTCGAGACGATCCGCTGGCCGGCCTGCGCGTGGCGATCACCGGCGGCACCTCGGGCCTCGGCCTCGCGCTGGTGCAGGCGCTGTCGGCGCGCGGCGCACGCGTCGCCTTCATCGCCCGCGATGCGGCCCGCGTGCGCCGGCTCGCGCAGGACCTGCCCGGCACGCGCGGCATCGTCGGCGACATCGCGCGCCGCGACGACATCCACCCGATCGCGCTGCAGGTCGGCGCCGCGCTCGGCGGGCTGGACGTGCTGGTCAACAACGCGTCGAGCCTCGGCCCGGTGCCGCTCGCGCTGCTCGCCGACACCGAGTGCGAGGACCTGGAGGCCGCGCTCGCCGCCAACGTGCTCGGCCCGTTCCGCCTCGGCAAGGCGCTGCTCGGCGCGCTGGCCGCGTCGGCGCGCACCGGAGCGCCCTCGCTGGTGATCAACATCAGCAGTGACGCCGCTGTCACGCCCTATCCCGGCTGGGGCGCCTACGGGGCCAGCAAGGCGGCGCTGCACCACCTGAGCCGCATCTGGGATGCCGAGCTGCGCGAGCACGGCGTGCGCGTGTTCTCGGTCGACCCCGGCGACATGGACACGCCGCTGCATGCGCTCGCCGTGCCCGATGCCGACCCGGCGACGCTGCAGCGGCCGGCCGATGCCGCGCGGCCGATCGTCGCGCTGATCGCCAACACCGTCGCGCACGCGGAGTTCGCATGAAAGCCGCCCACCTTCCGGCCCAGCGCCCGCGCGACGCACGCCTGCTGGTGATCGACCGCCACGGCGAGCTGCACCACGCCGAACGGTCACACCTCGCCCGCTGGCTGCGCCCCGGCGACCTGCTGGTGGCCAACGATGCGGCGACGCTGCCGGCCAGCCTGCACGGCACGCACCTGCCCACCGGCGCGCCGATCGAGGTGCGGCTGGCCGGGCGGGCTTCGCTGCGGGTGGATGCGGTGCACACCTTCACCGCGGTCGTCTTCGGTGCCGGCGACTTCCGCGCGCGCACCGAAGACCGCCCCGCGCCGCCGGCCTTGCACCCCGGCGACCGGCTGCAGCTCGGCCCGCTGGCGGCGACGGTCGCGCGGCTGCTCGACCACGCGCGGCTCATCGAGCTGCGTTTCGACGGCGACGCCGACGGCATCTGGGCCGGCATCGCGCGCCACGGCCGGCCGATCCAGTACGCCCATGTGCCGCAGCCGCTCGCACTGTGGGACGTGTGGACGCGCGTCGCGGCGCTGCCGGTCGCGTTCGAGCCGCCGTCGGCCGGCTTCCTGCTCGACTGGCAGATGCTGCACGCGCTGCGCGAGCGGCTTCGCGACGCTGACGCACGCGGCCGGCCTGTCGTCGACCGGCGATGCGGCGCTCGATGCGCGGCTGCCGTTCGACGAGCCGTACCACCTGCCGGCCGCGACCGTGCAGGCCATCGCCGACACCCGGCGCAGCGGCGGGCGTGTCGTCGCGCTCGGCACCACCGTCACGCGGGCGCTGGAGCATGCCGCGCAGGCCGGGCCGTTGCGCGCCGGCGAAGGCCTGGCGAACCAAAGGATCGGGCCGGCCAGCCGGCTGCAGGTGGTCGACGCGATCGTCAGCGGCACGCACGAGCCGGGCAGCAGCCACCATGCACTGTTGCAGGCCTTCGTCGATGCGTCGGTGCTGCGCCGCGCGGACGCGGCGCTGGCGGCGCACGGCTATCGCACGCACGAGTTCGGCGATTCGGTGCTGATCGAAAACGCCCGCCGTCCCCAAAGATCACCGCGCCAGGGTTCACGAACGATCGTGCGATCCATCGACCAGCCCGGGTTCGCCGGCTTGTTGCGGCCGGCATAAGCCCGAATAATCGGCGCCATCCAACAAACAGATGGTTCCGAGGAGACGCATGACCCCGATTCGCACCCCCGCGTTCTGTACCACCGCTGCCGCCCTGACGCTCGGGCTGGCCTTGATCGCCGGGGCCGCCCAGGCCGCTTCGACGACGACCAAGTTCGAGCCGATGCTGCAGGTGCAGGGCACGCCGCTGCTGCTGAACGGCGCGGGCACGCGCTTCAAGGCCATCTTCAAGGTCTACGACCTCGGGCTGTACACCAGCAGGAAGGTCGGCACGCCCGAGGAGCTGCTGGCGCTGCCGGGCCCGAAGCGGCTGCAGTTCACCGCGCTGCGCGACCTGCCGGGCACCGACCTGGGCCGGCTGTTCATCAAGGGCATGTCGGAGAACTCGCCGAAGGAGATGGTGCAGAAGCACACCTTGTCGGCGACCCGGCTGATCGAGATCTTCTCCGGCCGCTCGAAGATGGCCGCGGGCGAGACCTTCGCGATGGAGTTCGTGCCGGGCAAGGGCACCACCTTCTACATCATGGGCCAGCCGCAGGGCGAGCCGGTGGGCGACGCGGAGTTCTTCGCGATGGTGCTGAAGATCTGGGTCGGCGATGCGCCGGCCGACCACCTGCTGAAGGCCGCGCTGCTGGGGCGCGACAAGGAATAGGAACAGGGCGCTGCGGCCAGCGGCGCGTCAGGTCTTCTCGAACTTGAACACCGCGACGCTCGCGGTCAGGTTCGGCCGGCGGCGGCGCACCGTGCCGTTCTGGATGCCGAACGAATCGAGGATCTGCAGCCCGCTCTTGCGCGCCAGCACCTCGAAATCCGCGTACGTGCCGACGCGGATGTTCGGCGTGTCGTACCACTCGTAGGGCAGCGCCTTCGTGACCGGCATGCGCCCGCTCGCGATGCGCAGCCGGTTCGCCCAGTGCGCGAAGTTCGGGAAGCTGACGATGCCCACGCGGCCGACGCGCGCCGTCTCGAGCAGCATGCGCTCGGTGTTGCGCAGGTGCTGCAGCGTGTCGAGTTGCAGCACGACGTCGAAGCTGCGGTCCTCGAACATCGAGAGGCCTTCCTCGAGGTTCAGCTGGATCACGTTGACGCCGCGCTGCGTGCACGACAGCACGTTGGCGTCCGAGATCTCGATGCCGTAGCCGCTGCACTGGCGGTGGTCGCGCAGGTGGGCGAGCAGTTCGCCGTTGCCGCAGCCGAGGTCGAGCACGCGCGAGCCCTTCGGCACCATCTCGGCGATGAGTTCGATGTCCTTGCGATCACTCATGCCACGGCTCCCACGCCAGCGAATTCCTTGGCGATGTTGTCGAAGCGCGCCCGCAGCACGCCGTGGTACCGCGCATCGTCGAGCAAGAACGCGTCGTGCCCGTGCGGTGCGTCGATCTCGGCATAGCTCACGTCCAGGCGGTTGTCGAGCAGCGCGCGCACGATCTCGCGCGAGCGCTCCGGCGAGAAGCGCCAGTCGGTCGTGAAGCTCACCAGCTGGAACTTGCAGCGCGCGCCGGCGAAGGCCGCGGCCAGGTCGCCGCCGTGCTCGCGCGCCGGGTCGAAGTAGTCGAGCGCGCGGGTGATCAGCAGGTAGGTGTTGGCGTCGAAGTACTCGCTGAACTTGTCGCCCTGGTGGCGCAGGTAGCTCTCGATCTCGAACTCGATGTCCTGCGTGCTGTAGCCGGGCGCGCCGCCCTTCAGGCCGCGGCCGAACTTGGCCTCCATCGCGTCGTCGCTCAGGTAGGTGATGTGGCCGATCATCCGCGCCACGCGCAGCCCGCGCTTGGGCACCACGCGGTAGCCGTAGTAGTGGCCGCCGTGGAACTCGGGGTCGGTGACGATCGCGCGCCGCGCGACCTCGTTGAACGCGATGTTCTGCGCCGACAGGTTCGGCGCCGTCGCCACCGCGATGCAATGGCGCAGCCGGTCCGGGTGGCGCAGCGACCAGCTCAGTGCCTGCATGCCGCCGAGGCTGCCGCCGAGCACCGCGGCCAGCTGGGCGATGCCCAGGCGGTCGAGCAGCCGGGCCTGCGCATCGACCCAGTCTTCCACCGTGACGACCGGGAAATCGGCGCCGTAGACGCGGCCGGTCGCGGGGTCGACATGCATCGGGCCGGTCGAGCCGAAGCACGAGCCGGGGTTGTTGATGCCGATCACGAAGAAGCGGTCGGTGTCGAGCGGCTTGCCCGGGCCGATCAGGTTGTCCCACCAGCCCTCGCTGCGCGGCTCGCCCGCATGGGTGCCGGCGACGTGGTGCGAGGCGTTCAGCGCATGGCACACCAGCACCGCGTTGCTGCGCTCGGCGTTCAGCGTGCCGTAGGTCTCGTAGACGAGCGTGTAGTCGCTCAGCCTGGCGCCGCTGCGCAGCGGCAAGGGCTCGGTGAACTGCATCACCTGCGGTTTGACATCACCCAGCGAACTCATGTGGACACGCACCCAAAAAGAAAAACCGGCGCCGCCAAGATGGGGGACACCGGTGGGTGCGTCCATTCTTTAGCTGGTTTTTTAAAGCGCCCGCAAGCCGGAACAAATCAGCGCTGGCGGCAAGTATAGGGCGCCGGGCCCTGTCGGCCCCGGGCGCGAGGCCGTGGCCATGTCATCGTATCTCTTGGGGATGAAGTCAGTGTTTTGCATCCGTTTTTGTGCAGTCTGACAGGGATAGCCCCAGTAAATCGTTGATTTCTCAGTCGTACGATGACTGATGACATTCGATGAAATCGATTGTCATCCCATGACATCAGGAGGCAGACAACATGCAACGACGTACCTTTCTCGGGGCCACGCTGAGCCCCGTCGCGCTGGCCGCTTGCGGTGGCGGAGACGACAACCCGCCCGCGCCGCCGGCCCCGCCCACCGCCCAGGGCATCGCCGTCGACGCGCTGAAGCGCGCCGTGGCCTACATGGACGAAGAGGTGTCCTACCGCGGCGGCTATGTCTGGTCGTACTCGCCGGACCTGACGCAGACCTTCGGCGAGATGGAGGCCAAGCGCACGATGTGCTGGATCCAGCCGCCCGGCACGCCGTCGGTCGGCAACGTGTTCCTCGACGCGTACCACGCCACCGGCGACGAGCGCTTCTACCAGGCGGCCGAGCGCACCGCGCTCGCGGTCGTCGCGGCCCAGCACGCCTCGGGCGGCTGGAACTACATCCACGACTTCGCCGGCGAGGAGTCGCTCAAGCACTGGTACGAGACCATCGGCAAGAACGGCTGGCGCCTCGAGGAGTTCCAGAACTACTACGGCAACGCCACCTTCGACGACGCCGGCACCGCGGTGGCGTCGCAGTTGATGCTGCGCATGTGGCTCGAGAAGAAGGATCCCCGTTTCGAGACGCCGCTGAATCGTGCAATCGATTTCATAAGACAGGCCCAGTTCGGCGCCGAGCTCGGCATCGCCAATGGCGGCTGGCCGCAGCGCTTCCCGCACTACGCTGGATCGAAGGCCAGCATGCCGCAGCCGAACCCCGAGCAGATCCCGGCCGGCGCGCATGCCGGCATGGAGGATGGCGATTACACGCTGCACGTCACCTTCAACGACGACGTGATGGGCGAGAACATCAAGTTCCTGACGATGTGCGTGCTGGCGCTCGGCCGCACCGACCTGCTGGACAACATCACGCGCGCGATGGAGTGCATGCGCGCGATGCAGCAGCCCGCGCCGCAGGCCGGCTGGAGCCTGCAGCACCTGTCGCGCGAGACGAACGGCCGCCCGGCCGGCGCCGCCGCCGGGGCGCGCACCTACGAGCCGCGCTCGCTGGCCACGCACACCACGCAGACCAACATCCAGCAGCTGTTCCACTACTTCACGCTGACCGGCGACCGCAAGTTCCTCGCGCGCATCCCCGAGGCGATCGCGTGGTTGAAGACGGTGCCGCTGCCGGCCGACGCGATCCAGCGCAACGCGCTGCTGAGCGGCCGCACGCACGCGACTTTCATCGAACTGGACAGCAACGAGTCGCTGTACGTGCACCGCTACGGCTCGAACATCCACAACGGCGCCTACTTCGCCGACAAGGACCTGACGAACACGCTGAGCCATTACTCGGCGGGCCGCTCGATCGACATCGCCGGGCTGCAGAAGCGCTACGACGATCTCAGCGGCATGAGCGACGCGGCGGTGGCCGAGCTGGTGGCACGCTCGCCGCTGAAGGCGACGCAGCCGACGGCGCTGCCGAAGTTCTTCGGCATCCGCGAGGTCGATTTCCCCGACCTGTTCAGCGGCGCGAAGATGACGACGCCGGTGGTGCCGCAGACCGAGGTCGACACGCTGGTGGCCGACCTGGGCACGAAGAACTACTGGACCGCGCCGGTGCCCGAGGTGGTGAACCCGTACCGCGGCGACGGGCCGACGGCGCCGTACACCGGCACCGCCTACCGCAGCAAGCATGTGGGCGACATCTACGACACCTCGCCGTACCCGGCCGACAACCCGCCGGACATCGCGCCCTACGTGAAGCGCGACAAGCCGCAGTTCATCGTGACGGCGGACGTGATCCGGCGCATCGGGCGGCTGATCGCGTTCGTGTCGCCGGTGGTCTGAGGACGCGGCCAGGTCTTCAGCCGAGTTCGCGGCTCGCCAGCGCCGCCGCCGCGGCGCGCGTCTCCACGCCGAGCTTCTCGAACACATGCTCGAGGTGCTTGTTCACGGTGCGCGGGCTCATGCCGAGGATCTCGCCGACGTCGCGGTTGGTCTTGCCCTTCGCGATCCACGACAGCACCTCGGTCTCGCGCGGCGTCAGCGACGCGGTGCTCAGCCGCGTCGGCGGCACGTCGCTCGCGGCCTGCAGGCGCATCAGCAGCATCCGCTCGCCCAGCCCGACTGCGCCGGCGTGGCGCACCGACAGCACCCGGCCATCGGTGCCGATGCTGCGGTGCTCCGCCACGCCATCGTCTGCCCAGGCCGCCGGCAGCCCCTGCGGGTGGAACTCGCGCAGCCACGCCGCCGCCTGCGGCGAACGCCACGCGACGCGCCCCTGCGCGTCGAGCACCAGCACGCCGTGCCCGCCGACATCCACCGCCTCGCGCGCGAGCCGCACTGCGCGCGCATTGCGCACGTGCGTGGCCAGGCGCACCAGCACCTCCTGCGCACGCACCGGCTTCACGACGTAGTCGACGCCGCCGCTCTCGAAGCCTTCGACGATGTGCGGCGTCTCCGACAGGCCGGTCATGAAGATCACCGGGATGTGCGACAGCGCCGGGTCCTGCTTGATGCGCCGGCAGGTCTCGAAGCCCGACAGCCCCGGCATCAGCGCGTCGAGCAGGATCGCATCGGGCGTCGCGAGGTCCAGCCGTGCGAGGGCTGACTCACCGTCGCGCGCGACCAGCACCGTGTAGCCCTCGGCCTCGAGCGACGCGCACAGCGCGCCGAGCGACTGCGGCGCGTCGTCGACCACCAGCACGACGGGGGACGCACTCACAGCGCCTCCGTCGTCACGTCGCGCAGCGCCTGCGTCAGCCGGTCGAGCAGCGCATCGAGCTCGAAGCGCTCCGCCAGCAGCCGCATCGCGCGCAGCTCGGCGTGGGCCCCCGGGTGCTGGGCGATCGCCGCATCCAGCGCTGCCTGCACGCCCTGCAGGTGACCGAGCCGCACGAGCCGGATCAGGTCGCCGATCAGCTCGGCGGGCAATGCCGTCGCACCCACCGGCCCGGCCGCACCGGTGACACCGGCCGTGGCCCAGTTCGGCAGCGCCAGCTCGGCCAGCCATTCGATCTGCAGGTGCCGCTGCAGCATGTCCAGCAGCTCCGATTCGATCACCGGCTTGTCGACGAAGCCCTGGCAGCCGGCGGCCGCCAGCTTGTCGGCCTGGTTCTCGAACGCGTTCGCCGACACCATCAGGATCGGCAGGTGCAGCAGCCCGGCCGCGCGGATCTGGCGCGCGGTCTGCCAGCCGTCCATGTCGTCCATCGAGACGTCGAGCAGCACCGCATCGGGGCAGTCGTCCAGCACGCTCTCGAGGCACTCGCGTCCGCTCGCCGCCTCGCGGATGCGAAAGCCGAGCGGCATCAGCAGCCCCGCCAGCATCTGGCGCTGCGTCGGCTGGTCGTCCACCACCAGCAGGCTGCGCCGCGGGCCGAGGTAGCCGGTGACCGGCCGGTGCGTGCGCCGCGGCAGCACCGGCGCGCTGATCTCGCGCAGGTACAGCCGCGCGGTGAAGGTGCTGCCGCGGCCCGGCGCGCTCTTCACCGTCAGCTCGCCGCCCATCAGCTGGGTCAGCAGGTGGGTGATCGTCAGCCCGAGGCCGGTGCCGGGCTCGCCGGTGCGCCGTCCGGCGCTGCCGCGCTCGAACGGCAGGAAGATGCGTTCCTGGTCCTGCGCCGCGATGCCGATGCCGGTGTCGATCACCTCGAAGCGCGCCAGCTCCAGCCGGTAGTCCAGCTTCAGCGTCACGCTGCCGCGGTCGGTGAAGCGCACCGCGTTGCTCAGCAGGTTGATCAGGATTTGGCGCAGCCGCTTCGCATCGGCGTTCACATGGCCGGGCACGCGGCCGCTGGTCTGCAGCGTGAAGACGAGCCCTTTCGCTTCCGCCTGCGGCCCGACCATGCGCACCAGGTCGTCGAGGAACTCGTGCATCGGCAGCGGCGCCATGTCCAGCCGCAGCCGGCCAGCCTCGATGCGCGCCAGGTCGAGCAGCCCGTCGACCAGCCCGTGCAGGTGCTCGCCGCTGCGGTGGATGGTGTCGACCGACGCGCGCCGCACGCCCTGCACCTGCTCGTCCTTCAGCAGGATCTGCGCATAGCCGAGGATGCTGTTCAGCGGCGTGCGCAGCTCGTGCGTCATGCCGGCCACGTAGCGCGTCTTCGCCTGGTTCGCGGCCTCGGCCAGGTCCTTCGCGGCCTGCAGCGCGGCGTCGGTGCGGCGGTGCGCGTCGATCTCGCGCGTCAGCAGCTGTTTCTGCCGGTTCGACTCGTCCTGCGCCATGTGCCGGCTCTCGCTGCCCAGCACCACCCACCAGGCGCCGACGGCGGCCGCCAGCGACAGCAGCGCGAACACCTTCAGCAGCGGCGCCTTCAGCGCGCCCTGGCCGGCGGCGTGCAGCACGCCCTCCTGGTCGTAGACCACGCCGAGGATCACCGCCAGCAGCCCGATCAGCGAGGCGGCCACCACCAGGTAGTGCGCGACGCGGAAGTTCACGCGCGATGCGAGCCGCTGCGGCAGCACCGCGGCCAGCACCGCGCTGACCTGTTCGGCGGCGCGCGAATCGGTCTTGCAGCGGTCGTGGCAGCGCGATTCCAGCGTGCAGCACAGCGAGCAGATCGGCGCGCCGTAAGCCGGGCAGTGCGCCATGTCTTCGGACTCGAAGGCGTTGTCGCACACCGTGCAGCTCACGCTCTGGCCCGGTGCCCAGCGCGTGGTGTCGTGCCGCGCCAGGTACCAGCGCCCGCGCGTCGCCCACGCGAGCAGCGGCGACACCACCATCGCGGTGACCAGCGCGATGAACGGCGCAAAGGCCTGCGCCGCGGCACCGAGCGCGCCGGCGTACGCGACGATCGCGAGCACCGCCGCGCTCAGCATTGCGCCGAGCCCGACCGGGTTGATGTCGTACAGGTGCGCGCGCTTGAACTCGATGTGGCGCGGGCTCCAGCCGAGCGGCTTGTTGATCACGAGGTCGGCGACGAGCGCGCCCACCCACGCGATCGCGACATTGCTGTACAGCCCGAGCACGCGCTCCAGCGCCTCGAACACGCCCAGCGTCATCAGCAGCACCGCGATCAGCACGTTGAACACCAGCCACACCACGCGGCCCGGGTGGCTGTGCGTGAGGCGAGCGAAGAAGTTCGACCACGCGAGCGAGCCGGCGTAGGCGTTGGTCAGGTTGATCTTCAGCTGCGAGACCAGCACGAACAGCGTGGTCGCGCCGAGGATCCAGGCCGGGTCCGCGAACACGTAGGCGAAGCCGGCCAGGTACATCTGCGTGGGCTCGACCGCCTTCTCGGTCGGGATCTGGTGCTGCAGCGCGAGGAAGGCGAGGAAGGCGCCGCCCAGCATCTTCACCATGCCCGGCACGATCCAGCCGGGGCCGGCCACCAGCACCGCGGCCCACCAGCGGCGCCGGTTGGCACGCGTCTTCTCGGGCAGGAAGCGCAGGTAGTCGACCTGCTCGCCGATCTGCACCACCAGCGAGAACGCGACGGTGGCGGCGGTGCCGAACATCAGCCAGCTGAAGCCGTTGCTGCCCGAGGCCCGGCCGACCAGCCCGGTGAAGTCGGCGAACGCCTGCGGGTTCTTCGCCAGCACGAAGGCGTAGGGGCAGATCAGGAGGATCAGCCACAGCGGCTGCGTCCACAGCTGCAGCCGCGAGATCAGCGTGATGCCGTGCATCACCAGCGGCACGATGCCGAGCGACGACAGCAGGTAGCACAGCGACAGCGGCCAGCCGAAGTACATCTGCAGCGCGAGCGCGAGGATGGCCGCCTCGAGCGCGAGGAAGATGAAGGTGAAGCTCGCGTAGACCAGCGAGGTCAGCGTGGAGCCGAGGTAGCCGAAGCCGGCGCCGCGCGTCAGCAGGTCCATGTCGACGCCGTACTTCGCCGCGTAATAGCTGATCGGCAGCCCGGTCAGGAAGGTGATCAGCCCGACCACGAGGATCGCCCACAGCGCGTTCGAGAAGCCGTAGCCGATCGCGATCGAGCCGCCGATCGCCTCGAGCGCGAGGAACGAGGTGGCGCCGAACGCGGTGTTGGCGACGCGGAACTCGCTCCACTTGCGGAAGCTGCGCGGCGTGTAGCGCAGCGCGTAGTCCTCGAGCGTCTCGTTGCCGACCCAGGTGTTGTAGTCCCGGCGGATGCGAAAGATCTTTTGCGTGGCCACGGACACCGGTTTCTCCGACAACGACGGCAGTGTCGGCTCTCATGCAAGAAGCGCTCCCGCGGCCGGCTACGTTGATTGACGTATTCGGTTTGCGCACGCCATCCCGGACAGTCGGCCCCAGCGTGAACAACGCGGCACCGCACAGGCTTGGTGCCGTGCGTCATGACGATGCCCTCAACCTGTTCGGAGAACACGATGACCGACCGCAACGACGACCTCCACACCGATTCGATGCAGCGCCGCCGGCTGCTGCAAGGCGCCGCCGCGTTGCCCCTCGCGGGCCTGTCGGGGTTCGCGCTCGCGCAGGCCGCCCCCACCGCCAAGGTCAACACGACGAAGCTGGCGGTCACCGACACCGAGGTGACGGTGGGCCAGCTGCACTCGGGCACCGGCACGATGGCGATCTCGGAGACCGGCTCGATCCAGGCCGAGCAGCTCGCAATCGACCAGATCAACGCGATGGGCGGCGTGCTCGGCCGCAAGATCAAGGTGATCAAGGAAGACGGCGCGTCCGACTGGCCGACCTTCGCCGAGAAGTCGAAGAAGCTGCTGGTCAACGACCGCGTGGCCTGCGTGTTCGGCTGCTGGACCTCGGCCTCGCGCAAGGCGGTGCTGCCGATCTTCGAGAAGGAGAACGGCATGCTCTATTACCCGACCTTCTACGAAGGCCTGGAGCAGAGCAAGAACGTGATCTACACCGGCCAGGAGGCGACGCAGCAGATCCTGTGGGGCCTCGACTGGGCGGCCAAGGAGAAGAAGGCCAAGACCTACTTCCTGGTCGGCTCCGACTACATCTGGCCGCGCACCTCGATGAAGATCGGCCGCAAGCACATCGAGGGGCACCTCGCCGGCAGCAAGGTGGTCGGCGAGGAGTACTACCCGCTCGGCCACACCAACTTCAACTCGCTGATCAACAAGATCAAGGTCGCCAAGCCCGACTGCATCTTCGTCGCGGTGGTGGGCGGCTCGAACGTCGCGTTCTACAAGCAGCTGAAGGCGGCCGGCGTCACCGCCGACAAGCAGTTCCTGCTGACGATCTCGGTGACGGAAGACGAGGTGCTGGGCATCGGCGGCGAGAACATGGCCGGCTTCTACGCGTCGATGAAGTACTTCCAGTCGCTGGACAACGCGAACAACAAGGCCTTCGTGTCGGCGTTCCGCGCCAAGTACGGCCCGACCGCGGTGATCGGCGACGTGACGCAGGCCGGCTACCTGGGGCCGTGGCTGTGGAAGGCGGCGGTCGAGAAGGCCGGCAGCTTCGACGTCGACAAGATCGCCGCGGCCTCGGCCGGCATCGAGCTGAAGACCGCGCCCGAGGGCTACGTGAAGGTGCACGAGAACCACCACCTGTGGAGCAAGACGCGCATCGGCATGGCGCAGGCGGACGGGCAGTTCAAGGTGGTGGCGGAGTCGCCTGACTTGATCGAGCCGAATCCGTTTCCCAAGGGATACCAGTAAGCACGACGGGCGCCGCCATGACCCTCTCCGAAATCCTGAACATCTCGCTGATGCAAGGCTTCGCCGGCCTGAGCCTGTTCTCGGTGCTGCTGCTGATGGGCCTGGGCCTGGCCATCATCTTCGGCCAGATGGGCGTCATCAACATGGCGCATGGCGAGTTCATGACGATCGGCGCCTACACGATCTGGCTGTTCTCGCACCTGGCCGAAAGCTACGCACCGAAGCTGATGGCCGCGTACTTCCCGGTGGCGATCGTCGCGGCCTTCGGCTTCGCGTTCGCCGCCGGCTGGGCGGTCGAGTGGCTGTTCATCCGCCACCTGTACCGCCGCCCGCTCGACACGCTGCTCGCCACCTGGGGCCTGTCGCTGGGCATGCAGCAGATCTTCCGCTCGACCTTCGGCGCGAAGGAGGTGAGCCCGACACTGCCCGACTGGCTGATGGGTTCGTGGGCGCCGTCCGCCGGTCTCGACATCCCGATCAACGGCCTGTTCGTGATGGCGCTGACGGCGGTCGTCACCGGCGGCGTGCTGCTCGCGCTGTACCGCTCGCGCTGGGGCCTGCGGGTGCGCGCCACCGTGGCCAACCGCATGATGGCCAACGCGACCGGCATCAACACGCGCCAGACCGACCGGCTCACCTTCGCGATCGGCTGCGGCATCGCCGGCGTCGCGGGGGCCGCCTTCACCACCATCGGCTCCACCGGCCCGACCAGCGGCTCGCTCTACATCGTCGACGCCTTCCTGGTCGTCACCTTCGGCGGCGCGGCCAGCCTGCTCGGCACCGTGGTGTCGGCCTTCGGCATCGCGCAGACGCAGTCGATCACCGAGTTCTTCATCACCGGCTCGATGGCCAAGGTGCTGACGCTGTCGCTGATCGTGCTGATCCTGATGGTGCGACCGCAGGGGCTGTTCGCGGCCAAGGTGCGGCGTTGATCTCTCTTCAAGGAGCTCCGATGAATCGCATCGTGCAGTGGCTGGACCGCAGCGGCATGGGCAGCGTGCTGCTGCTGGCCGTGGTGCTGGCGGTGGTGTTCCCGCTGGCCTTCGACCTGTTCCGCCTCAACCTGGTCGGCAAGTACCTGAGCTATGCCTTCGTCGCGCTGGGCCTGGTGATGCTGTGGGGCTACGGCGGCGTGCTGAGCCTCGGGCAGGGCGTGTTCTTCGGCCTCGGCGGCTACGGCATGGCGATGTTCCTGAAGCTCGAGGCGAGCGACCCCGTGACGACGAAGATCCAGTCGACGCCGGGCATCCCCGACTTCATGGACTGGAACCAGATCACCGCGCTGCCGCTGTGGTGGGAGCCGTTCCGGCACTTCCCGTTCGCGCTGCTCGCGATCCTCGCGGTGCCGACGCTGCTGGCCTTCGTGATCGGCTTCGCGATGTTCAAGCGGCGCGTCGGCGGCGTGTACTTCGCGATCATCACGCAGGCGGTGGCGCTGATCCTCACGGTGCTGATCATCGGCCAGCAGGGCTACACCGGCGGCGTCAACGGCATGACCGACCTGAAGACGCTGCTCGGCTGGGACACCCGCACCAACAGCGCGAAGTACATCCTGTACTTCCTGACGGTGGCGCTGCTGATCGGCGCGATCGTCGGGTGCAGCTGGATCCAGAAGAGCAAGCTCGGCACGCTGCTGCTCGCGATGCGCGACAAGGAAGACCGCGTGCGCTTCTCGGGCTACGACGTCGCGATGTTCCGCGTGTTCGCGTTCTGCCTGGCGGCGCTGCTGTCGGCCATCGGCGGTGCGCTGTTCACGCTGCAGGTGGGCTTCATGTCGCCGTCGCTGGTGGGCATCGTGCCCAGCATCGAGATGGTGATCTTCGCGGCGGTCGGCGGGCGCATGTCGCTGGTCGGCGCGGTGTGGGGTGCGCTGCTCGTCAACTTCGGCAAGACCTACTTCTCCGAGAGCTTCCCCGACCTGTGGCTGTTCCTGATGGCGGCGATGTTCCTCGGCGTGGTGCTCGCGTTCCCCGACGGGCTGGCCGGGTTGTATGCCAACAAGCTGAAGCCGTGGTGGCTGCGGCGCAGGCGCCGCAGCACGGCCGAGCCGCGTGCCGAGACCGCATGGAGGGCGTCATGAGCAACACCGACTTCGTGCTGGCGGTCGAGGACCTCACCGTCTCGTTCGACGGCTTCAAGGCGATCGACGCGTTGACGCTGTACGTCGACAAGAACGAGCTGCGCGTGATCATCGGCCCGAACGGCGCCGGCAAGACCACGCTGCTCGACCTGATCTGCGGCAAGACGCGCGCAAGCGGCGGCAGCATCAAGTTCAAGAACACCGAGATGAGCCGGCTGCCCGAATACCAGATCGTGCGCGCCGGCATCGGCCGCAAGTTCCAGACGCCGTCGATCTACGAGAACCTCAGCGTGTTCCAGAACCTGGAGGTCTCGTTCCCGCGCGGCCGCGGTGTGTTCGGGGCGCTGGCGTTCCAGCGCGATGCCGAGGTGCGCGACGCGGTGCAGTCGGTGGCCGCCGAGATCGGCCTGGCCGACCAGCTCGAGCTGGAGGCCGGGCTGCTCTCGCACGGCCAGAAGCAGTGGCTCGAGATCGGCATGCTGCTGATGCAGGACCCGGAGCTGCTGATGCTCGACGAGCCGATCGCCGGCATGAGCGTGCGCGAGCGCGAGCTGACGGCCGAGCTGCTGAAGCGCATCTGCAAGGGGCGCTCGATGATCGTCATCGAGCACGACATGGATTTCGTCAAGCAGATCGCCCACAAGGTGACGGTGATGCACCAGGGCAGGATCCTCGCCGAGGGCTCGATGGAGCAGGTGCAGGCCGACCCGAAGGTGATCGACGTCTACCTCGGCCATTGAGGACATTGCGATGCTCCATGTGAAGAACCTGCACGTCGCCTATGGCCAGAGCGAGGCCCTGCACGGCATCGATTTCGACGCGGGGAAGAACGAGGCCGTCGCGATCATGGGCCGCAACGGCATGGGCAAGACCACGCTGTTCAAGAGCCTGATGGGGATCCTGCCGGCCAGGTCCGGCAGCATCGAGGTCGACGGCCGCGAGGTCACGAAGGACGAGAGCTTCCAGCGCGTGCGCAAGGGCCTGGCCTACGTGCCGCAGGGCCGCATGATCTTCCCGATGCTGACGGTCGAGGAGAACATCCGCACCGGCCTGGAGAACGCCGCGAGCCGGCGCATCCCCGACGAGATCTACGCGCTGTTCCCGGTGCTGTTCGACATGCGCTCTCGCAAGGGCGGCAACCTGTCGGGCGGCCAGCAGCAGCAGCTCGCGATCGCCCGCGCGCTGGTCACCAACCCGAAGGTGCTGCTGCTCGACGAGCCGACCGAGGGCATCCAGCCTTCGATCATCAAGGACATCGCCCGCGCGCTGAACGAGATCCGCAAGCGGCGCGAGATCACGATCGTGGTCTCCGAACAGGTGCTGAGCTTCGCGATGGACGTGGCCGACCGGCTGTTCGTCATCGAGGGCGGGCGGCTGGTGCACGAGAGCCCGCGCGCAAGCACCGACGTGCAGCGCATCAAGCAGTTCCTCTCCGTCTGAGTCATTTCCCCGAACACACACATTCACAGGAGCACGCCATGCCCGACACCCTGATCAAGGTCGACCTGAAGCAATCGCCGTACGAGAACGAGCAGGTCCACAACCGCTGGCATCCGGACATCCCGATGGCCTGCTGGATCAAGCCGGGCGACGACTTCGTGCTCGAGACCTACGACTGGACGGGCGGCTTCATCCAGAACAACGACAGCGCCGACGATGTGCGCGACATCGATCTGTCGATCGTGCACTTCCTGTCGGGCCCGGTCGGCGTGCACGGCGCCGAACCGGGCGACCTGCTGGTGGTCGACCTGCTGGACATCGGCGCCAAGGCCGACAGCCTGTGGGGTTTCAACGGCTTCTTCTCGAAGAACAACGGCGGCGGCTTCCTGACCGACCACTTCCCGTTCGCGCAGAAGTCGATCTGGGACATCCAGGGCATGTTCACGAAATCGCGTCACGTGCCGGGTGTCAACTACGCCGGGCTGATCCACCCGGGGCTGATCGGCTGCCTGCCGGACCCGTCGCTGCTCGAGAAGTGGAACGAGCGCGAGGTCGGCCTGATCGCGACCGAGCCCGACCGCGTGCCGCCGCTGGCCAATCCGCCGTTCGCGGCCACCGCCCACATGGGCAAGCTGGGCGGTGACGCGAAGGCCAAGGCGGCGGCCGAGGGGGCTCGTACCGTGCCGCCGCGCGAGCACGGCGGCAACTGCGACATCAAGGACCTGTCGCGCGGCTCGAAGATCTACTTCCCGGTGTACGTGAAGGGCGCCGGCCTGTCGGTGGGCGACCTGCACTTCAGCCAGGGCGACGGCGAGATCACCTTCTGCGGCGCGATCGAGATGGCCGGCTGGGTGCACATGAAGGTCGAGGTGATCAAGGGCGGCATGGCGATGTACGGCATCAGGAACCCGATCTTCCGGCCCAGCCCGATCACGCCGCACTACAACGACTACCTGATCTTCGAGGGCATCTCGGTCGACGAGGCCGGCAAGCAGCACTACCTGGACGTCAACGTCGCGTACCGGCAGGCCTGCCTGAACGCGATCGAGTACCTGACGAAGTTCGGCTACTCGAAGGCGCAGGCCTACTCGATCCTCGGCACGGCGCCGGTGCAGGGGCACATCAGCGGCGTGGTCGACATCCCGAACTCGTGCGCGACGCTGTGGCTGCCGACGCAGATCTTCGATTTCGACATCCGGCCGAACGCGAGCGGGCCGGTGAAATACATCCAGGGCGGGCCGGAGATGCCGCTGTCGCCGGACCTCTGAGCCCGGGGCGCCGACCATGCCGACCTACGACTACCACTGCCCGCAGTGCGGGCCCTTCGATGCGCTGCGGCGCATGGCCGAGCGGGATGTGCCGGCGGCGTGCCCGCGCTGCGCGATGCCGTCGACCCGGGCCTGGCTGGCGGCGCCGCGGCTGGCGGACATGCCGGCCGAGCGGCGCTTTGCGCTGGCGACCAACGAGCGGGCCCGGCATGAGCCGAAGGAATCGGCGCGCTACCGGCATCCGGCGGGCTGCGGGTGCTGCGCCGGGCCGAAGCGGACGGGGGAGGCGGCGACTGCGCCGCGGTCATTCGCCGGCAAGCGGCCCTGGATGATCAGTCACTGAAGGGCTTCGACCGGCTCAGCCCGACCCTTCGACAAGCTCAGGGCGAGCGGAGCTTGCCGCGTCACATCTGCTTCGCGATCTCGGCCGTCCGGCAGATCTCGTTGTTGTCGACGACGACCCACTCGCCGCCCTTCTGCAGGCAGACCGCACGCGCGGTCTGGTGGCGTTCGCGGATGCGGTCGGGGGCGGTGGAGACCCGGAACACCGCGCCGGCGATGGCGGCGATGCTGATCAGCGCGAAAGCGGTGCGTGCGAAACGGGTGCCCATGGCGCTCTCCGGTGGATCGGCGAATTCTCAGGCATTTGGCCCGACTTTGCATGCTCGCTAGCATCCCCACCTTTGCGCATGCGAGACACCCGATGAAGCCTTCCGTGTCAGATGTTGCCGAACACTGGGTCGAGGATGCCGGCGACAGCGACGCCGCCCACCTGGACATCCCGCCGCACGCGACGCGCGAGCGCCGTTTCGAGATCTTCTGCAGCTTCGAGGTGGCCAACCCGCTCGGCGGCGACGACGCGGCCCACGGGCTGCGCGTGCTGGTCAACGGGGCCCAGGAATGGGCGCGCCGGGTGGCGACCCATGCCGGCAGCGATTCGCTGGACGTGCGGCTGCGCAAGACCGTGCCGGTCGGCGAGCCGCTGCGGCTGACCGCCCGCACCGAGGTGCAGGGCGTGCGCCGGGTCGGGCTGAAGATCACGGCCGACGAGGACCTGGACGGCTGAGCGTCCGCGGGCGCTCAGTGCAGCCGCAGCGACGACATCCCGAACAGGCCGATCAGCCCGATCGCGATCAGGTAGATCGCGACGATGAAGTTCAGCAGCTTCGGCATGACCAGCACCAGGATGCCGGCGATCAGCGAAATCAGGGGGGTGAGGCTCAGGTGGATGTTCAATTGAGGGTTCCGTCGGGAGGTTGAAACGTGGATCGGGGATGGACCGCGGGCAGGTCCCTAGAATGTCGGCCCGCGCATCGAAGACGATGACGCACCGATTCTCCCTGGAGCCCGCCGTGGATCTGAAACTTCCGATTGTCATCTTCGACGAGCTCACCGAGTCCGTCATCCGTTCCACCGGCATGCTCGACCTGGCCAGCGGCGAGATCCGCAACGTGCAGTACGAGGATTACGACGTGAAGGCCGAGGGCATGCCGATCGAGGACGAGAGCTACGAGTTCACCTCCGGGCTGCTGACCAACGGCAAGCGTGACGTGGAGTTCCGCATCGAGGTGGACATCATGTCGGGCGCCTATTCGGTGACGCCTAGCGAGTTGCTGGAATTGAAAGGCCGCGCCGCCAAGCTGTTCTCGACGAAATAGAACGGCTACCCTTGGCGCCTCCCGCCACGACACCGGAGCCGCCATGCCGACGATGCCCGAAGCCAGGATCCTGATCGCCCAGGGCGGCGGCCCGACCGCCGTGATCAACCAGTCGCTGGTCGGCGCGGTGCTCGCGGCGCAGCGCTTTCCGGAGGTGACGGCGGTCTACGGCGCCCGCCACGGCGTGCGCGGCATCGTCGACGAGGACTTCGTCGACCTGGCGCGCGAGACGCCGCAGCACCTCGAGGCGGTCGCCGCCACGCCGGCCTCGGCCCTCGGCAGCACCCGTGACAAGCCCGACCTGGCCTACTGCCGCGCCATCCTGAAAGTGCTGCAGGCGCATGGCATCAGCCATTTCCTGTACATCGGCGGCAACGACTCGTCGGATACCGTGCGCATCGTCAGCGAGGAAGCCCGCCAGGCCGGCCATGCGCTGCGCTGCATCCACGTGCCGAAGACCATCGACAACGACCTGGTGGGCAACGACCACACGCCGGGCTATGCGTCGGCGGCGCGCTTCGTCGCGCAGGCCTTCGCGGGGGCCAACCTCGACAACGCGGCGCTGCCGGGCGTCTACCTCGGCGTCGTGATGGGCCGGCATGCCGGCTTCCTGACGGCGGCCGCGGCGCTCGGCGCCCGCTACCCCGACGACGGCCCGCACCTCGTCTACCTGCCCGAGCGGGTGTTCGAGCGCGAGCGCTTCCTGGCCGACGTGCGTGAGACCCATCAGCGCCTGGGCCGTTGCGTGATCGCCGTCTCCGAGGGCATCCACGATGCGTCGGGCGAGCCGATCGCGGTGCAGCTCGCGCCGGGGGGTGTCGAGCGCGACGCCCACGGCAACGTGCAGCTGTCGGGCACCGGCGCCCTGGCCGATCTGCTGTGCGACCTCATCAAGGACCAGCTGAAGATCAAGCGCGTGCGCGGCGACACCTTCGGCTACCTGCAGCGCTCGTTCCTCGGCTGCGTGTCGGATGTCGACCAGCGCGAAGCCCGCGAGGTCGGCGAGACGGCGCTGCAGTTCGCACTGCGCGGCGACCGCGACGGTTCGGTCGCGATCCAGCGCTGCGGCGACTACGCCGTGCGCTACGAGCTGCTGCCGCTGGCGGCGGTGGCGGGCAAGACGCGGGTGATGGAAGATGTCTTCATCACCGAGGGCGGCAATGCCGTCACCGACGCGTTCCGCCAGTACCTGCGCCCGCTGCTCGGCAGCGACATGCCGCAGGCGCACCGGCTGCGCGGGCATCCGATCGCGAAGCGACTGGGCGGATCGACCGTAGGACGCTGACGCCCGGTCGGGCATTTCCTACCGCAGCGCCCGGTCCCGGCTGATGGGCCGCGCGGGCGTGAGCGGGTCTGATGGGATCTCTCCACCCACTGGAAAGGGATCACCATGAACCACAAGATGCTTTTGTTGTCCGCGCTGCTGGCCGGCGCCTTCGGCTCGCAGACCGTGCTGGCCCAGACGACGACCGACGACCCGTCCGCGCCGAAGACGCGCGAGCAGGTGAAGGCCGAAACCCGCGACGCCGCGGCCGCCGGCAAGAAGGTGCCGGTCGGCGAGCAGCACGACAACAAGCGCAAGCCGGTCACGTCGGAGACGACGCGCGCGCAGGTCAAGGCGGACACCAAGGCCGCGAAGGCCATGGGCGAGATGAAGACCAGCGAGGGCGACCTGAACAAGCTGCCGCCGCCGGCCGCCGGATCGCCGCCGCCGGCCGATCGCGCCGACGTGAAGGCCGAGACGAAGCGCGCGATGAAGAACGGCGAGATCGAGCGCAGCGAAGAATCAGGCAAGCCGAAGAAGTGACGGCTCCCGGCGGCGCCCAGCGCGCCGCCTGCCCCCTGTCCACCGTCTACCATCGCGGCCATGTGAGGAGGCTGCGATGCAAGAGTGGATACTCAGGCTCAACCAGTATTTCCCGATCCGCTACAGCGCCTGGCTGCTGAGCGGTATCGGGCTGCTGCTCAGTGCGTTCACCGCGGTCGCGTTCCACGTCGGGTGGCCCTGGCTGCTGCTGTTCGCGCTGCTGGTGGGCGTCGGCGTGCACGATGTGCTGCAGGCGCGGCATTCGGTGCTGCGCAACTACCCGGTGATCGGGCACCTGCGCTTCCTGCTGGAGTTCATCCGGCCCGAGATGCGCCAGTACTTCATCGAGGGCGACAACGAGGCGGCGCCGTTCTCGCGCCAGCAGCGCTCGCTGGTCTACCAGCGGGCGAAGAACGATCCCGACAAGCGGCCGTTCGGCACGCAGATGGACGTCGGTGCGCTCGGCTACGAATGGATCAACCACTCGATTGCGCCGACCGAGCTGCCGACGCACGACTTCCGCGTGATGATCGGCGCGAACCGCGCACAGCCGTACTCGGCGAGCGTCTTCAACATCTCGGCGATGAGTTTCGGTGCGCTGTCGGCGAACGCGATCCTTGCGCTCAATGCCGGCGCGAAACGCGGCGGCTTCGCGCATGACACCGGCGAGGGCAGCATCAGCCGCCATCACCGCGAGAACGGCGGCGACCTGATCTGGGAGGTCGGCTCCGGCTACTTCGGTTGCCGCCATGAAGATGGCAGCTTCGACGAGCGGCGCTTCGCCGAGAACGCGACCCAGCCGCAGGTGCGGATGATCGAGTTGAAGCTGAGCCAGGGTGCCAAGCCCGGGCATGGCGGCGTGCTGCCGGGGCCGAAGGTCACGCCCGAGATCGCCGAGGCCCGGGGTGTGGCAGCCTGGGTCGACTGCATCTCGCCGGCACGCCACAGCGCGTTCGACACGCCGGTCGAGATGATGCGGTTCATCGAGCGGCTGCGCACGCTGTCCGGCGGCAAGCCGACCGGCTTCAAGCTGTGCATCGGCCACCCGTGGGAGTGGTTCGCGATCGCGAAGGCGATGCTCGTCACCGGCATCACGCCGGATTTCATCGTCGTCGATGGTGCCGAGGGCGGCACCGGCGCGGCGCCGCTGGAGTTCACCGACCACGTCGGTGCGCCGCTGCAGGAGGGCCTGCTGCTGGTGCACAACACGCTGGTCGGGCTGAACCTGCGCGACCAGGTGAAGCTCGGCTGTGCCGGCAAGGTGGTCAGCGCGTTCGACATCGCGCGGATGATGGCCCTGGGGGCGGACTGGTGCAATGCGGCGCGCGGCTTCATGTTCGCGCTCGGTTGCATCCAGGCGCAGGCCTGCCACACCGGTGCGTGCCCGACGGGGGTCAGCACGCAGGACGCGCAGCGCCAGCGCGCGCTGGTGGTGCCGACCAAGGCCGAGCGCGTCTTCCACTACCACCAGAACACCTTGCGCGCGCTGAAGGAGCTGGTTCAGGCGGCGGGGCTGACGCATCCGGGCGGCATCACGGCGTCGCACATCGTGCGCCGGTCTGCCGACCATGAGGTGAAACTGCTCGCGAATCTGCTGCCGTTCCTGAAGCCGGGTTCGCTGCTGGACGGCAGCGAGCCGGCGCACAACGTCTTCCGGCTGTACTGGCCGATGGCGCAGGCGTACAGTTTCGCGATGACCCCCCCGGGTTGAGGGGGCTGGCAGCCCTTGGTCATGGGGATGCACCGGATGGGGGTGCGGCGAAGAATGGCCGATCTGCTTGCTTGTGCGTTTTTCCATGCCGTCCCTCGTCCTTCTGCAGCGTGACCATGAGGCCAGCCCTCATCTGGCGGCCTTGATCGCGGCCACTCCGGGTTTCCGGGTGGTCGGCACGGTCCACACGATCGACGAGGCGCGGCCGCTGATCGCGCGCGCCGACCCCGACATCCTGGTGACCGACCTGCGCGTGCAGGACGGCCCGGTCGACGGCCTGCTGGGCGACCTGCGCCAGGGCGGCCGTGCGACGCGCCCGCAGGTGCTGGTGACGCTGATGTCGCACGACGACATGGTGCTGCTGCAGGCCTTGCGCGCCGGGGCCGACGGGTATTGGGTGCATGCCAACTCCCCCGAGGCGCTGATCAGCGGACTGCAGGAGGTGGCCAGGGGTGAGTCGCCGATGACGCCGACCATTGCGCGCCAGGTGCTGTCTCACTTCGAGACATCGCCGCGGCATGCGCTGGCCGACACGATGACCGAGGCGCTGAACCCGCTGGTGCTGACCGGCATGGAGCGGCAGATCCTGCAGTGGCTGGCGCAGGGCTACCTGATCGACGAGATCGCGCAGCAGTGGCATGCGAGCGTGCACACGGTGGCTTGCGGGATTCGACGGGTTTATCAGAAGTTGCAGTTTGATATTCGGGCTAATGGGTTGTCGCTCACTGCTTGATGCCTTTGCCGGGTTTCGCTCCGGACGCTGCGCTGTGCTTGCCGGCAGGTTTCGCCCCGGCGGGCGAGTCACTTTCATTTGTCTTGCCAAATGAAAGTAACCAAAGCAAAGGCGCTTTGAAAACCATGCGGTTCGTTCAGTCTCGCTGCGGACAACACTGACRCTTCGGCTGCACATCCCCGTTCATTGGGATTGTTGTTCTCCCGCTTCACTCGCTTCGCRTCGCATCGTCTCGCGCCCGCGMTCGCCATGYRTCTTGGCGAWGCGYAGCGAGCYGGGTGGAGAAGAACGGCCAACAATCCCAATGAASGTGGGGCACCAGCCGAAGCGTCAGTGTTGTCCGCAGCGAGACTGAACGAACCGTATGGTTTTCGGGTTGAGGGCTCTTTGCTTTGGTTACTTTCATTTGAGCCAGCAAATGAAAGTGACTCGCCCGCCGGGGCGAGACCCGGCAATGCCACGCAGTGAACCGCTGTACGCGGTAGGCTCCCGAGCCATGCGCCTCCATCCCTCCGACATGTCCCTCTCGGCCTTCGTGGCCGGATTCGTTGCCGTCCTCGTCGGCTTCACCAGCTCCGTCGCCATCGTCTTTTCCGCCGCGCAAGCCCTCGGCGCCGGGCCTGCCGAGATCAGCTCGTGGATGTGGGCCCTCGGTCTGGGCATGGGACTGTGCTCGGTGGTGCCTTCGTTGTGGCTGCGCCAGCCGGTGATGATCGCGTGGTCAACACCCGGCGCGGCGGTGCTTGCCACCGCTGCTGCCACCGGCGGCTTTCACCTGCCCGAGGCCGTCGGCGCCTTCCTCGTCAGCGCCGCCCTCATCACGCTCTTTGGCGTCACCGGCTGGTTCGAACGGCTGATGGGGCGCATCCCGATGCCGATCGCCAGCGCGCTGCTCGCCGGCGTGCTCGCCCGCTTCGGGCTCGATGCCTTCATCGCGCTCAAATCCTCGTTCGCACTCGTGCTGCTGATGCTGGCCACCTACCTCGTCGGGCGGCGCTTCTGGCCGCGCTATGCGGTGCCCGGCGTGCTGGCGGTGGGTACCGCGTTCGCCGTGGCGCAGGGGCAACTGCACCTCGGGGCCGTCTCGTTCGCGCTGACGATCCCCGTGTTCACGATGCCGGTCTTCACGCTGCCCGCCGTCATCAGCCTCGCGTTGCCACTCTTCATCGTCACCATGGCCTCGCAGAACCTGCCCGGCGTCGCCGCGATCCGCGCCGCCGGCTACGACATGCCGATCTCCAAGCTCATCACGATCTCCGGCCTCGCCACGCTGCTGCTCGCGCCGTTCGGTGCCTTCGCACTGAACCTGTCCGCCATCACCGCCGCCATCTGCATGGGCCGCGAAGCGCATGAAGACAAGAACCGCCGCTACATGGCCGCCGTCGCCTGCGGGCTGATCTACTGCGTGATCGGGCTGTTCGGCGCGGCCGTCACCGGCGTGCTCACGGCCTTCCCGCGCGAGTTGGTCGTCGCGATCGCCGGGCTCGCCCTGCTCGGCACCATCGGCAACGGGCTCGCCTCCGCACTGAAGGAAGACGCGCACCGCGAGGCCGCACTGATCACCTTCCTCGTCACGCTGAGCGGGCTCAGCCTCTGGGGCATCGGCTCGGCCTTCTGGGGCATGGTCGCCGGCGCGCTCGCGCTTTTTGTGCAACAGTGGCGGCCCCGCATCGCCGCCTGACCGAAAGAGAGCGCCCCGCCATGACGCTGCTGTTCGTTGCCGACCCGCTGGAAGGCTTCAAGACCTACAAGGACTCCACCTTCGCCATGATGCGCGAAGCCGCCCGCCGCGGCCACGCACTCGCCGCCTGCGAACCGCGCGACCTGGTCTGGGAACGCGGCGGCCGCGTGCAGGCCAAGGTGAGGCCCTTCACCGTCACCTCCGACCCGCACGCCTGGTTCGCCGAACAGCCCGCACAGACGCTCGCGCTCGCCGACCTCACCGCCGTGCTGATGCGCAAGGACCCGCCCTTCGACAGCGAATACTTCTACGCCACCCACCTGCTGCAACAGGCCGAGCGCGAAGGCGCCCGCGTCTTCAACAAGCCGGCCGCACTGCGCGACCACCCGGAAAAGCTCGCGATCCTCGAGTTCCCCGACTTCATCGGCCCGACACTCGTCACGCGCGACGAGGCCGAGATCAAGCGCTTCCACGCGGTCCACCACGACATCATCCTGAAACCGCTCGACGGCATGGGCGGCATGGGCATCTTCCGCGTCGGCCCCGACGGGCTGAACCTCGGCAGCATCACCGAGACGCTCAACAAGGGCGGCACGCAGACGGTGATGGTGCAGCGCTACCTGCCCGAGATCGTGAAGGGCGACAAGCGCGTGCTGGTGATCGGCGGCGTGCCGGTGCCGTTCTCGCTGGCGCGCATCCCGCAAGGCAGCGAGATCCGCGGCAACCTCGCCGCCGGCGGCAAGGGCGTCGCACAGCCGCTGTCGGCCCGCGACCGCGAGATCGCCGAGGCGCTCGGCCCGGTGCTCGCCGCGCGCGGGCTGCTGCTCGTCGGGCTCGACATCATCGGCGACAGCCTGACCGAGATCAACGTGACCAGCCCGACCTGCTTCCAGGAAATCACGCAGCAGGCCGGCTTCGACGTGGCAGAGATGTTCATCGACGCGCTGGAGGCCAAGCTCCCCTGAAATCCGGGGCACGGGATAATCGCGGTTTCCTCCGTTGGTTTCCCCATGGCCGTCCTCTCGCTTTCCAATGCCCACCTGGCCTTCGGCCACGTGGCCCTGCTCGACAACGCGGCGTTCTCGCTCGAAACCGGTGAGCGCCTCGGGTTGATCGGCCGCAACGGCGCCGGCAAGTCCTCGATGCTGAAGATCATCGCCGGGCTGGAGAAGCTCGACGACGGCCTGCTGCAGATGACGCAAGGCGTGCGCATCTGCTACGTGCCGCAGGAGCCCGTGTTCGAACCGGGCCACACGGTGTTCGAGGCCGTCAGCGAAGGCGTGGCCGAAGCCCGTGCCGTGCGCCAGGCCTATGAAGAACACGCCGACGGCGTTGACCTCGATGCCTTGCAGACGCGCATCGAGGCGCTCGACGCCTGGAACTGGGAGCAGCGCGTGGACACCACGCTCGCGCAGCTCCACCTCGACGGCTCGCGCGAGATCAGCCAGCTCTCCGGCGGCATGAAGAAGCGCGTCGCGCTGGCGCAAGCGCTGGTCGCGGTGCCCGACGTGCTGCTGCTCGACGAGCCCACCAACCACCTCGACCTCGATTCGATCGCCTGGCTCGAAGAGCTGCTGCGCAGCTTCAAGGGCAGCGTGATGCTGATCACCCACGACCGCGCCTTCCTCGATGGCGTGGCCACCCGCATCGTCGAACTCGATCGCGGCATCATCCGCAGCTACCCCGGCAACTTCACGGCCTACGAGCGCATGAAGGAAGAGCAGCTCGCATCCGATGCGCTTGCCAACGCGCGCGCCGACAAGCTGCTGGCCCAGGAAGAGGTGTGGATCCGCAAGGGCGTCGAAGCCCGCCGCACGCGCAGCGTGGCGCGCATCCAGCGGCTGGAAGTGCTGCGCGACCAGCGCCAGAAGCGCCGCGATTCGCTCGGCCAGGTGCGCCTGGAAGTGGACTCCGGCGCGCCCAGCGGCAAGATCGTCGCCGAGCTGCGCGACGTGAACCTGCGCTTCGGCGAGAAGGTGATCGTGAAGGACTTCACCGCGACCATCCTGCGCGGCGACAAGGTCGGCCTGATCGGGCCGAACGGCGCCGGCAAGACGACGCTGCTGAAGCTGATCCTCGGTGAACTGAAGCCCGACTCCGGCCACGTGCGCCAGGGCAGCAAGCTCGAGGTCGCCTACTTCGACCAGATGCGCAGCACGCTGAAGCTCGACGCGACGCTCGCCGACACCATCAGCCCGGGCAGCGAGTGGGTGGAGTTCAACGGCCAGCGCAAGCACGTGATGAGCTACCTGAACGACTTCCTGTTCTCTCCCGAGCGCGCCAACTCGCCGGTGCGCACGCTGAGCGGCGGCGAGCGCAACCGCGTGCTGCTGGCCCGCCTGTTCGCGCTGCCGGCCAACGTGCTGGTGCTCGACGAACCCACCAACGACCTCGACATCGACACGCTCGAGCTGCTCGAGGAGCTGCTGCAGGGCTACCCGGGCACCGTGTTCCTGGTGAGCCACGACCGGCGCTTCCTCGACAACGTGGTCACCAGCACGATCGCATGGGAAGGCGACGAGAGCCCGGGCTTCTGGCGCGAGTACGAAGGCGGCTATGAGGACTGGAAGCTGCAGCGCGACCGCGCACGGGCGATGCGCGACAAGGCGGCCAGGTCGGCGCCCGCACCGACGCCTGCTGCGCCGCCGCCGCCCGCAGCCGCGCCGGTCGCGAAGAAGGCCAAGCTCAGCTACAAGGAACAGCGCGAACTCGACGGCCTGCCGGCGCGCATCGAGGCGCTGGAGACCGAGCAGAAGACGCTCTCGGCGCTGCTCGCCGGCACCGAGATCTACGCCGGCGACGCGGCGAAGCTCGCGGCCGCGCAGGCGCGCTTCGCGGCCCTCGACGACGAGCTGCTGACGGCGCTGACGCGCTGGGAAGAGCTCGGCGCGCGCTGATCGCTGCGAGGGTGGTGCGCTGGCGCGGGCCGAGCGCCGGGCCGCCCCAAGCCGGCCCGCATCCCCTCGGGGGATCGGTCGATGTACCCGTCGACCGAGGGGTCGTCATCCAGAGCGCCCGAGCGCGCCGAACCAGGATTCGGCGAGCGCGCTGCGGTGCGTGCGGCTGATGATCAGCCCCGACTGCAGGTACAGCGCGTTCAGCAGACGCGCGGCGCGCGAGGTGTCGAAGCCCGGCCAGTCGGCCATCTCGCGCAGCGACGAGCGGTCGCCCTGCAGCCGCTGCACCGCCGTGCGCACCAGGCCGCCGGCGCGCAGGCCGCCCAGGTTGAAGCCCGGCGCGACGCGGTAGGCCACCGGCCCGGCGATCTCCGGCAGCAGCGCGTTGCGCGAGCCGCGCAGCGCCAGTTCCCACAGCACCGGCCCGAGCGAGTGGTAGTGCTGCTCATCGGCCACCAGCGACAGCTCCGAGTCGCCCGGCGTGCGCAGCACCGCCGGCTCGACGTGCAGCACCCGCAGTTCGGTGGGCCGCTCGCGCAGCAGCGCATCCAGGCTGATCGGGCAGTGCACCAGGCGCTCGCGCGCGAACACGGTCAGCGGCACCACCGCCGGGCCCATCTGCAGGTGGATCACCACCTGCTGCGAATGCCGCACGCAGGCGGCCAGCACGTCCAGCACCTCGGACGCATGGCCGGCCCGCTCGAAACGGCTCAGGTCGGCCAGCAGCGACGGGCTGAGCGTCGCGCCGCGCAGGCTGCTGTCGGCGACTTCGCCGAGCGCACGCGGACCCCCCGGCTCATGCAGGTAGCGCTCGAAGGCGCTGACGCGCATCAGCTCGGGCTCGCCGAAGGGGATGGTGGGCTCGAACATGGACTGGGGAGTTGCAAGAAGGTGTGACTGTAGGTCACCGGGCTGTCGATGCAAAGCCCGGATTCCGGGGTGTCGCCATGCCGGGGGTGTCGCGGGCGCGCTGCAGCGCCTGCCAGAACTGCGCATCCTGCGTGGTCGCGAAGTTGATGCGCATCAGCGTGCCGGGGCGCCGCGTGGCGTGGAAGATCGAGCCCGGTGCCAGCAGCCAGCCGTCGTCCAGCATCACCTGCGACAGCCGCTCGGTGTCGACGCCGGTGTCGACCCAGCCGAACAGGCCGCGCGGCGTGGCCGCGAAGCGGCAGCCCGCCGCCTCGGCCAGCTGCACCGAGCGCGCCCGGGCCGCGTCCAGCCGGGCCATCACGCGCTCGGCATGGCGGCGCAGCAGGCCGTGCTCCAGGCAGTGGGCAAGCGCCTGCTCGGTCAGGCTGGTGGTGGAGAGGCTGCCGAGCAGCTTGGTGTCGATGAAGCGGTCGACCAGCGCCGGCGGCGCTGCCAGATAGCCGACCCGCCAGTTCGGCACCAGGATCTTCGAGAAGCCGGAGATGTAGATCGTGCGCTCCAGCGCGTCCAGCGCCGCGAGCCGCGGCAGGTGCGGCGGTGCCAGATGGGCGTAGGTGTCGTCCTCGACGATGTGCAGGTCGTGCGCCTGCGCGAGCTTCAGCAGCCGGTGCGCATGGCCGAGCGCGAGCGTCGCACCGGTCGGGTTGTGCAGCACCGAGACGGTGATGTACAGCCGCGGGCGCTCGTGCGGTTTCTGGGCCTCGATCAGGCGCTCCATCACCGCGAGGTCGGGCCCGTCCTCGCCGCGCGGCACCGGCAGCACGCGCAGGCCGAGGGCCGCCAGCCGCGCGAACTCGACCGACCAGCCGGGTTCGTCGACCAGCACGCTGTCGCCGGCGCGGGTCAGGCTGCGGGTGACGATGTCCAGCGCATGGGTGGCACCGAAGGTCGTGACGATCTGCTCCGGCGCCGCCTTCACGCCGAAGTCGACCAGCCGCTGCGACAGCGCCCGGCGCAGCCGCAAGTCGCCCGCCGGCTCGCCGTACTGCAGGGCCAGCGGGCCGAGCAGCGCGCCGCTGCTGACGCGGCGCAGCGCGGTGCTGAGCATCGGCAGGTCCAGCCACTCCGACGGCAGCGTGCCCAGCCCCGGCATCGGCCGCGTGCCCGGCGGCTGGAACATGCTGCGCATCAGCGCGATCGCGCTGAGCGGGGCACGCGGAAAGGCAATCGGGGCCGCGGCGTTGACGGGCGGGGCGGCCGATGCCGGCGTGCGCGCGGCATCGCGGGCTGCCTCGCGCGGCTGCTGCTCGCGCACGAAGAAGCCGCGCTGCTTGCGGGCCTCCACCAAGCCCTGCGCCAGCAACTGGTCGTAGGCCGCGACCACCGTGTAGGCGCTGACCCCGTGCCGGCGCGCGCACTCCCGCACCGACGGCAGCCGCGAGCCCGGTGCGAGCAGCCGCTGCCGGATGCGCTCGGCGAAGCGGCCCGACAGCTGCTCGGTCAGCGTGGCATCGGCATGGCGGGACAGGGGGTGCAGGGGCGCTAGAGGATTCATTGGCGGGCTCATGTGCTGGCGAAGCGACCAATACAGCGTGCGAGCTGAGGTGGTCCAGTGTACTGGCTCTGTGCTGGTTGCCGCCGCTAGACTGCCGCATGGACCAAGAACGCAAAGGGTTGTGGCTGGGCTTCCTCGGGGTCGCGATCTTCGCGCTGACGACGCCGATGACGCGGCTGGCCGTCGGGCCGGCGGCCGACCCGCAGCTGTCGCCGCTGTTCGTCGTGGCCGGGCGCGCCGCGCTGGCCGGCGTGCTGAGCCTGGTCTATCTGATGCTCACGCAGGCACCGCGGCCGCGCGGCGCGCAGTGGTCGGCGCTCGCCGTTAGCGCCGCCGGCACGGTGGTCGGCTTCCCGCTGTTCCTCGGCCTCGGGTTGCGCGAGGTCGATGCGATGCATGCCGCGGTGATCACCGGCGTGCTGCCGCTGGGCACCGCGATCGCGGCGGCGGTGTTCTTCCGGCAGCGCCCGTCGATCGGGTTCTGGGCCTGTGCCGCGGTCGGCTGCGCGCTGGTGCTGGCTTTCGCGGTCCAGTCCGGCGGTGGCCTGCAATGGGCCGACGGCGTGCTGCTGCTGGCGGTGGTCAGCGGGTCGATCGGCTATGTGGCCGGCGCCCACCTGTCGCGGCAACTGCAGGCCGAGCACGTGATCTGCTGGGTGCTCGTGATCAGCATGCCGTTCACGCTGCCGCTGATGGCCTGGACCTGGCCGGCGCAGCCGGTGCACGGCGGTGCCTGGGTCGGCTTCGGCTATGTCACGCTGTTCTCGATGTGGCTCGGCTTCTTCGCGTGGTACCGCGGGCTCGCGCTCGGCGGTACGCTGCGGGTCAGCCAGGTGCAGCTGGTGCAGCCCTTCCTGACGCTGCTGTTCGCGGTGCCGGTGCTCGGCGAGCACCTGTCCGCGACGACCGTGCTGTTCTCGCTCGCGGTGATCGCCACCGTGTTCATCGGGCGCAAGATGCCGACACACCCGGCTTCCACCGCCTCGCCTCCCGTCACCTCTCCCGCCACGTCCTCAAGGAACTCCGCATGACCTCGCGCACCCCCTGGCAGCTCGCGCAGCGCGCCCACCGCATGAACCCGTCGATCATCCGCGAGATCCTGAAGGTGACCGAACAGCCCGGCATCATCTCGCTGGCCGGCGGGCTGCCGTCGCCCGACGGCTTCCCGGTCGAGGCGATGCGCGAGGCCACCACCCGCGTGCTGCGCGACACCCCGCGCGAAGCGCTGCAGTACGCCTCCAGCGAAGGCCTGCCGGCGCTGCGCGAGTGGGTCGCCGCGATGCTGCGCGGCCACGGCCAGCAGGTCGACGCGGCGCAGGTGCTGATCACCACCGGCTCGCAACAGGGGCTCGACCTGGTCGGCAAGGTGCTGGTCGACCCGGGCAGCCGCGTCGCCGTCGAATCGCCGACCTACCTCGGCGCGCTGCAGGCGTTCGCGCCCTACGAGCCGGTCTTCACGGCGGTCGACTGCGATGACGACGGCCCGCTGCCCGAGGCGCTGCACAGCGCCGAAGGCGCGCGCTTCCTGTACCTGCTGCCGAACTTCCAGAACCCGAGCGGCCGCTGCATGAGCGAGGCGCGCCGGGCCGCGGTCGTCGCGCGGGCGCAGGCGCTGAACCTGCCGCTGGTCGAGGACAACCCGTACGGCGACCTGTGGTTCGACGCCGCGCCGCCGCCGCCGCTGGCTGCGCGCTGGCCCGACGGCACGGTCTACCTCGGCTCGTTCTCGAAGGTGCTGGCCCCGGGCCTGCGCCTGGGCTACGTGGTGGCACCCGCGCCGCTGGTGCCGAAGCTGCTGCAGGCCAAGCAGGCGGCCGACCTGCACACGCCGGGCTTCAACCAGCGCGTGGTGCACGAGGTGATCCGCGACGGCTTCCTCGACACGCACGTGCCGACCATCCGCGCGCGCTACAAGGCGCAGCGCGATGCGATGCGGGCCGCGCTCGAGGCCCACATGCCCACCGGCTGCCGCTGGACGGTGCCGAGCGGCGGCATGTTCTTCTGGGTCGAGCTGCCGGCCGGCACCGATGCGATCGCGCTGCTGCCGAAGGCCGTCGCCAAGGGCGTGGCCTTCGTGCCGGGCGCGGCCTTCTTCGCCGAGCACGCGCAGGCGAACACGATGCGGCTGTCGTTCGTCACCGTGTCGCCCGAGCAGATCGAGCGCGGCATCCGCGCGCTGGCCGAGGCGCTGAAGGAGGCGGCATGACGCGCTTCGCATTCGCTCAGGTCGATGTGTTCACCGATGTCGCGCTGAAGGGCAACCCGCTGGCCGTCGTGCACGGCGCCGATGCGCTGGACGATGCGCAGATGCAGGCCTTCGCGCGCTGGACCAACCTGTCGGAGACGACCTTCCTGCTGCAGCCCACCGACCCGCTGGCCGACTACCGGGTGCGCATCTTCACGCCGGGCGGCGAGCTGCCGTTCGCCGGTCACCCGACGCTCGGCAGCTGCCACGCCTGGCTCGAGGCCGGCGGCGTGCCGAAGACGCCCGGTGCCGTCGTGCAGCAGTGCGGCGTCGGCCGGGTCGACATCCGGCTCGACGGCGAGCGCGCGGCCTTTGCGGCGCCGCCGCTGCGCCGCGAGCCGATCGCCGAGGCCGGGTTGCTGCCGGTGCTGGCCGCGCTCGGCCTGCGCCGCGAGCAGGTGCGGCAGGCGCAGTGGCTCGACAACGGCCCGCGCTGGCTGGGCCTGCTGCTCGACGCCGCCGACACGGTGCTCGCGCTGGAGCCGGACCACGCGGCGCTGAAGTCGCTGGCCAAGGTCGGCGTGATCGGGCCGCATGCGGCCGGCGGGCCCTGCCAGTTCGAGGTGCGCGGCTTCGCGGCGCCGATCGGCATCCCGGAAGACCCGGTCACCGGCAGCCTGAACGCGAGCCTCGCGCAGTGGCTGATCGGGGCCGGCGTGGCGCCGGCCCGCTACGTCGCTGCGCAAGGTACCCGGCTCGGCCGGGCCGGGCGGGTGCACATCGCGCAGGTCGACGGCCAGGTGTGGGTCGGCGGGCACAGCGTCAGCTGCATCCGCGGCGAGCTGGCGCTCTGAAGAGCCCCCTCAGGCGCGGCGCCAGCGCCACGCCTGGCGGATGGCCTGCCAGGCCGCAGCGCGCGACGGATCGTGCGCACGCATCAGCGCGCCGTAGCGGCGCCAGATGACGAACAGCGAAGAACCGAGGAAGGTCAGCAGTACCGTCGTCAGCACGATGATCGCGCGGGCCGGCTTCGATTTCCGATCGGGCGCCTGTGCCACGTCCACCTGCTGCAGTGCCGGGCCTTCCTTCGCCTCGTCCAGCTTCGCGATCTCGAACTGCCGGAGCATGCTCTCGAGCAATGTCTCCTGGAACTTCACCTCGCGCCGGGCGCGGATGTAGTCGACCGCCGCGCCCGGCAGCTTGCCGACCGGGATGTCGATGCTGCCGCTCGGGGGGCCCGTCGGCGCCGACTCCATGCGCGCCAGTTCGGCCCGCAGGCCGGCCAGTTCGGAGTTCAGGCGCTGCACGTCCGGGTTCTCGGACGTCGCGCCGGTTCGCATCACGCGCAACCGCACTTCGCGCTCGGCGATCTGCGCCTTCAGCTGGGCGACGCCGGCGATGATGGCCTCGGCCTGCTTGTCCAGCACGACCATCCCCGATTTCTCCTGCACGGAGCGCAACGATTGCTCGGCCTGGACGAGGTTCTCCTTCGTGTCCTTCAGCTGCTGCTCGAAGAACACGCGCCGCTGCTGCGCTTCGGACACCGCGAGGCGGCCGAGCAGCTTGGTCACTTCGGCTGCATGCGCGTTGGCGAGGTCGGCAGCGAACTGCGCCTCCTCGTCGTCGACTTCCACCGTCAGCACGCCGGACTTCTTGTCCGAACTGATCCGGATGTGGACGGCCATCGCCTTGCGCAGGCCGTCGTAGGTCTTGGCTTCGTAGCGCTGCATCAGGTTGAAGCGGCTCGCCAGCGCGCGCTGGACGCTGTCGCTCTTGAGCAGGCTCACGTAGAGCTCGTCGGGGGTCTTCGCGGCGATGCCTCCGGCCAGGCCGCCCAGCGAGCCGAGGGCCGCCAGGGCGGCGGCCGAGCCGCTCTGCTGCTGCGAGCCCGGCGCCAGCAACGTGGCTCGGGCGGTATAGATGTTCGCCATCAGCAGCGACGCGATGATGGCGCCCACGGCAGCGACCGCGGTCGCGCCCGCCACCCAGCGCTTGCCGTCGCCGAGCCACACCAGCAGGTCCATCAGGCCGATCGAAGGCCCGTCGTCCTCCGGCTCGTCGAGGGTGGGGGAAAGAACTTCGGGGTTGTCGATGGCGCTCATCGCTCAGTCCCCGCGCAAGGTCTTGATGGCGGCCGCACCGAGGCCGAACTGGTAGAAGATCTGCGAGAAGTCCTTCAGGTTGCGCATCGCGGCACGGCCCCAGCTCTCGTAGTCGAGCTGGTTCGGCACCACGACCGCATCGCCCGGCTGCAGCGGCTGCGACTCGAGGCTTCCGAACCAGCCGCGGCGTTCGTTCGCATGGCTGACGGTGCCGTCGGCGCGCAGCACGAACATGTTGGACGGCTCGGCGGCCTCGTCCAGGCCGGCCAGCTTCACGTAGTCGCCCACCGTGCGGTTGGGCTTCCACAGGAAGGCGTTGTTGTTGACGACGGCGCCGGCCACCGTCACGAAGCCGGGCCGGCTGGGCACCACGATGCGATCGGCGTTCTCCAGCGGCACGTCCGGCAACTGGCTCACCGAGTTCGTGTCGGGCGAGAGTTCGAGCGCGACGCGGCCGTTCGGCTGCACGCGGCTGAGGCGGGCCATCTGCGCCTGCGTCGCGGCCGAGCTGATCGCCGTCGCGCCGGCCTGCTCGTCGCGCCGGTTGGCCGCCTCGCGCGCGGCCTGCTGCGCCGACAGCACTTCCAGGCGGACGATGGCGGCCTGCAGGTTCTCGCGCTGGCGCTTGCGGGTCTCCTCGCGGCTGAACTCCAGGCCATACACGTAGGCCTGCGGCGTGAAGCCACCGGCCCGCGTGATCAGCTGGCCGAGGGTTTCGCCGGGCAGCAGCTGGTACACGCCGGGTGCGCCGACCTCGCCTTCCACCGAGACCAGCCGGGTCTGCTTGGCCACCGGCACGCGGATGTCCTTCTGGCTGTAGATGGTGACGACATCGCCGGCCTTCAGCTCGACGTTGTTGTCCGGATCGCCCTGCAGCACGGCCTTGCCGAGGTTGAACGGGATCACCTGCGTGCTCAGGTCCTTGTCGCTGAGCCGTTCGATGACGGCGTAGTCCCAGTTCAGCTCGTCGAACAGCGTGGCCGGCGTGCGCTTCGATTCGGCGGCCGCCAGGCGGTCCATGCGACGCCGCGCGCGCTCGCCTTCGCTGAGCGGGAAGCGATTCGGATCGCGCACGGCATTGGGATCGTTGGCGGCCGTGACGATCGGCAGCGTGTCCGTGCCGGTGCCAGCGTTCGTGTCGGCGGCATTGCCCGTCGCGCCGGAGCGAGGGGCACCGACGGCAGTGACCGCACTGCGGGCCGACCGCTGCTGGGCCTCTTCGAGCAGCACGTCATCGTCATCGGGGAGGACCTGCACCAGCAGGTTCTTGCGCCGGTAGAAATCCGGCGAGATCAGCGCTTCCTTGTCCGGGATCAGGTCACGGATGCGCATGCCCGGCGTGAACGCATAGCGCAGCGGCTGTGCCACGTGGCCCTTCAGCGTGACCGCGTTCGCGAACTTCGGCGAGATCGTCAGCAACGTCACGATGTCGCCGTCGCGCAGCGGCCGCTGCAGGCCGGTGGTGTCGAGCTTGAAGTCCTCGACATAGCGCGCGGCCGATCCCTGCGCCGCGTCGATGCGCTCGAGCTGCACGCGGTTCGGGTTGGTCAGCACCGGTGAGCCGCCCGCGTAGCGCAGCAGCTCGCTGACGGGCTCCTGCGTGCCCTTCAGTTCGTAGATGGCCGCGTTGTCGAGGGCACCGCTCAGCGCGACGCGCGGCCCGACCGGCTGGAACACCAGAACGTCGCCGGCCAGCAGCTGCAGGTCCTTGGACTTGTCGCCCTGCACCAGGAAATCGTAGATGTCGAGTTCGGACACCAGCTGGTTGTCGCGGCGCAGCTGCACCCGGCGCATCGAACCGTTCGGGCCCGGGCCGCCGGCGGCCACCACGGCCGACAGCATCGTGGCCTGGCTCGGCACCGTGTAGACGCCCGGCAGGCGGGCCGGACCGACGACGAACACCTTCAAGCCGCGCAGCTTGCCCAGCGACACGCTGAGGTTGAAGTTGCGGTAGAGCCGGCCGATCTGTGCACGCAACTGCGCCTCGAGCTCGGACGCCTTGATGCCCGAGACCGTGAAGCTGCCGACCTTCGGCAGGTTCAGCTGGCCGTTGCGGTCGACGGTGCTGCGGTAGTCGACGTCGATCGAGCCCCAGGCCCTCACCAGCACCTCGTCGCCGGGGCCGACGGTGTAGTCCGCCGCGACCGGCACGTTGTCGACCGGTTGGATCGCGCGCGAGGCCTCGGCGAAGAAGTTGCTGCCGAAGGGCTGCAGCTGGCGACCGGTGGCGGCCTCGACGAACTTCTGGAACTCGCTCGGCTTCGGCGGCGGCAGGTTGCGCAGCCGGGCCGCCGCATCGTCGCCGTCGCGCGCTGCGGGTTGCTGCCCGGCCGCCGGGACATTGCGCAGCGCATTGCCGGTCGCGGGGGCGCTGGCAGCGGTGGCATAGGCCGGGGTGGTGAACGAGCCGCCGGGCGGCTGT
Organism: Rhizobacter sp. P2_H3; assembly: GCF_056403355.1. Taxonomy (NCBI): domain Bacteria; kingdom Pseudomonadati; phylum Pseudomonadota; class Betaproteobacteria; order Burkholderiales; family Sphaerotilaceae; genus Rhizobacter; species Rhizobacter sp. P2_H3. The sequence continues at coordinate 41,300 of NZ_JBFUFQ010000008.1, forward strand.
TCGTCGGCGGCCACGGCCAGTCCGGCATGCAACGGAAGCAGGAGCGCGAGGACGCGCGCGGCTCGCAAACGGGGCGCAGTCATTCGGGGCACGGTCATTCGAAGCAGGCTCGTGAAGGCAACCCCGAATGGTAGCGGATGGCCTCCCGCACCCGGCGGCCGCACGGCCGCACGCCGCTCACTCCTTGCGGTAGGTGTCGTGGCAGCCCTTGCAGGCCTGGCCGACGGTTCCGGCCGCGGCCTTCAACGTGTCGACGTTGCCGGACTTGGCCGCGACGTTCAGCTTCTCCATCGCGTCCTGCATCTTCGTCGCGGCGGCCTTGAACTTGTCCTGCTCGGTCCAGATCTCCGGCTTGGCCCGGGTCTCGCCCTTGTCGGTGCCGTCGATGAAGCCGGCGAACGGCAGCTTGGACACCATCGTCGCGATCTCGGCGTTCTCGGCGGCGGCCTTGGCGTCGAACGGGATGCGCCCGTTGGCCATCGCGGCGACGCGGCCGAAGTGCGCCGCCATCACGGTGAAGGCGCCCTTGCGGTACTTGACCGCGTCTTCGGGCTTGGCGAACTGGGCGGCCGCGGGAAACGCAGCGGCGAGGCCGGCCACGGTGGCGAGGACGAGGATCGATCGATTCATGCGGGATCTCCTGGCTGGGGCTGGGGATGTCGTGGAGGGGGGCAGGGCAGTGTACGCAGCAGCACGGCATTCCATTCCGGGCGCGCCTGACGCGCACCTTGACGCGTCAGGCGGCCGCGCCCAACATCCCCGTCATACCAACACCAGGGAGCACACGATGGCCGAGCGCATCCGCATGCGTTATTCGGTGGCGTTGCAGGGATTCAGCGATTTCGAGCGCGAGGGCGTGCAGTCGTTCCTGCGCCTGGCCGAGCAGCGCGCACCGGCCTACGAGCCTGCCGCCGACCTGGCCGAGGCCGATTTCGTGATCGCCGATGCCGACCAGCCGGCCGCGGTCGCCGCCGTGAGTGCAGCCGGGCGGCTGGCCGACACGGTCTTCGTCGGTGCCCGGGCGCCCGCCGGCGCGGCGGCGCACCTGCCTCGCCCGATCGAGCCGACCCGCATCGTGCGCGAACTCGACCTGCTGCTCGAACAGCGCCTTGCGTTGCTCGACGAGCCGCCGCAGGCCGACTGGGTCGCCTCCGACGTCGCCGCGTTCGATGTCGCCGCGGTTGCCGGCGGACGTGTCGCGAAGGACGTGCTGGTCGTCGACGACAGCCGCATCGCGCTCAAGTTCCTGCAGGTGCGGCTGATGCGCCTGGGCTACCGGGTGCACCTGGCACGCAACAGCACGCAGGCGCTCGATCGCATGACGACGCACAGCTTCGCGCTCGCCTTCATCGACATCGCGCTCGGCCCGGACAGCCCGATGGACGGCCTGCAGCTGTGCCAGTTCATGAAGCAGACCGCCCGCCAGTCGGCCGGCGGGCCGCGCATCGTGCTGATCACCGGGCAGGCCGCCGCGTCTGAACGGGTGCGCACCTCGCTGGCCGGCAGCGATGCCTACCTGGCCAAGCCGCTGATGGACCCCGAATTCCTGCAGACGCTGCGCCAGCTCGATCCCGACTTCGTCGCCCCTGCCGCAGGGTGATTCGATACACTCCATTTGAGAATGATTCGCATTTGGAGTAGCATCTGTCCATTGCCACTGTCGAGGATAGCGTCGCATGGACCTGCTCGTCGAAGAACACCACATGCCCGGCGTCGAGGCGATGCTGGCGGGAACACTCGCGTTGATGACCGGCTACAGCCAGTACCTGCAGGCCGCCAGCGACCCGGCGCACCGGGCGGGGATGGGCGAGAAGATCGCGCACAACCTCGCGCTGCTGGCCGGGCACCCGCAGCTGTCGGGCGATTGCCGCTGCGTGCTGTGGCACCTGCACGAACGCTGGGCCGTGATGGCCGGCTGCACGCGCGACGCCGGCGCGGCCTGCCATGCGCCGCAGTCGCCGGTGGAAGTCTTCAGCCTGCCGGGGACGCGCACGCTGCAGTGATCAGCGCGAGTTTTCGAAGGCCGACAGCAGCGCGGCCGCGAGGATCAGCGCGCCGCCCGCCAGCACGGTCGGCGTCAGCGTGCCGGCGCCGAGCGCGACGGCCGACAGCGTCGCGAACACCACCTCGCACAGCATCACGACCGACGTGACGTTGGCCGGCAGCCGCGAGGCGCCGTACTGCAGCGCGAGGTTGCTGGCGAGGAACGCGAGGCTCAGCGCGCCGACGGCAAGCAGCCAGCCGGTGTGCGGCGCCGGCAACCAGGGCATCAGCGCCTGCGACGCGAGCGTGGTTGCCAGCGTGCCGGCCACCAGCACGCCGCCGGTGAACATCGCGAGCGCGCGCGCCTCTTCCGGCCGGTGCGCCTGGTGGCGCAGCATCACGTTGTTGAGCGCGAACGAGAAGCCGCCGAGCAGGGCGAGCCAGTCCGGCAGCGATTGCGGCAACGGCAACGCGACGCCTGCGCCGGCCGGTTTCAGCACGATGAAGGCGCCGGCCAGGGCCAGCGCGATGCGCAGCGCGGTGGTCGGCGTGAAGGCCTCCTTCAGCACCAGCCGCGACAGCAGCACCGTCCACAGCGGCATCAGGTAGAACAGCAGCACGACGCGCACCACGTCGCCGATCACCATCGCCCAGTTGAAGGCCGCATTGGTGGTGCCCGACGCCAGCATCAGCAGCCACAGGCTCGGCGTGCGCAGCAGCGTGCCGAGGGCGCGGCGGCGCGTCGCGACGATCAGCAGCACCGCGACCGCGTAGACCAGCACGGTGGCCCACAGCGGGTGCAGGCCGAGCGCCTGCAGCTCGCGGAACGGCCACCACGAGACGCCCCACACCAGCGCGTTGAAGCCGAGGGCGAGCGCGGGGAGAAAGCCGGGGGCGGTTCGTGCGTCGCGGCCGGCGGCTGCGGGCGTCAGGTTCAATGCTTGTCGCTGCGGGCGAGGGCGAGCAGGTGATCGACCTCGTCGCGGTAGACGACCAGGTTGCGCGCATGCCAGCGGCGGATCAGCCACATGGTGCCGGCGACGACCAGGCCGAACACCGTGATCGACGCGAAGGCCGACATGCCGAACTTCGTCATGCCAGTGTAGAACGCGCCGAGCCCGAGGATGCAGGCCTGCTCGTTGAAGTTCTGCACCGCGATCGAGCGGCCGGCGCCCATCAGGTTGTGCCCGCGGTGCTGCAGCAGCGCGTTCATCGGCACCACCAGGTAGCCGCCGATCGCGCCGAGGATCACCAGGAAGGGAGCGGCCATCCAGACGTTGTGGATGAAGTTCAGGCCGATCACCAGCACGCCCATCATGATGCCGAGCGGGATCACGTTGGTCGCCTGGTCGAGCCGCACCCGCACCGATGCCGCGATCGCACCGACCGCGGTGCCCAGCGCCACCACGCCGGCCAGCGTCGAGGCCTGCGTGGTCGTGTAGCCGAGCGCCGCGGCGGCCCAGGCGAACACGATCACGCGCAGGTTGCCCGAGACGCCCCAGAACAGCGTGGTCGTCGACAGCGAGATCTGGCCCAGCTTGTCGCTCCACAGGCGGGCATTGCAGCTGGAGAAATCGCGCACCAGCTCGACGACGCTGTGCGAGAGCGGCTGCAGCGGCGCCTCGGTGCGCGGGATGCGCAGGTTGAAGAGCGCGGCGACGACGTACAGGAAGACGATGATCGAGATCGCCGCTTCGGGGGGGGTGTTGATGCCGGTGTCGACCAGCGGCAGGTCGAAGGCGAGCAGGTGCGCCGCGATCGCATGGCCGACCAGCTGGCCGCCGAGCAGCAGGCCCAGGATGATCGACAGGATGGTCAGCCCCTCGATCCAGCCGTTGGCCTTGACCAGCTGCGAGTTCGGCAGCAGCTCGGTCAGGATGCCGTACTTGGCCGGCGAGTAGGCGGCGGCGCCCAGGCCGACGATCGCGTAGGAGATCAGCGGATGGCTGCCGAACAGCATCATCAGGCAGCCGATCACCTTGATCGCGTTCGACGCGAACATCACCCGCCCCTTCGGCACGGCGTCGGCGAACGCGCCGAGGAAGGGCGCGAGGATCACATAGAACAGCGCGAAGATCGGACTCAGCGCCGGCACCTGCCAGGTGGGCGCGTGAGAGGTCTTCAACAGTTCGATGGCGCTCACCAGCAACGCGTTGTCAGCCAGCGAGCTGAAGAACTGCGCCGACATGATGGTGTAGAAACCTTTTTTCATTCGCTGAGAGCGTGCTGCCTGTCGCATGCCGGGTGGGCCCGGTCATCAATCGATGCAGCGCTCGACGCGGCCGCTGCTGGTTCCCCGCGGCGGCGGTTATAGCACGGGGCATGGTGCCCCCGTCGCGCCGACCGGCTCAGTACCCCAGCGACATCGTGACGGCCCCGGCGACGAAGCAGCTGGTCGCGATCGCCGTCGCCGCCAGCGGAATCCGGAACCAGTAGCGCAGCGCGAGCACGACGTAGGCGGCGCTCGCGATGCCGGCCAGCCACACGAAGGTGGGCGAGCGGCGCAGCACGTCCATGTGCATCGCGGCGAGCATCAGGTAGACCAGCGAGAACAGGATGGCGCCCAGGCTGTGGCTCGCGTTGAAGCCGATCCAGGCCTTCCACATCGTCGTGTCGCGGGTCAGGCGCGGCGAACTCGACCGCATCGCGCGCGCGACGTTGGCATCGCGCGGATCGAAGTTCGTGCCGGAGAACGTGAAGGCCAGGTGCAGCAGACCGAGCAGGCCGTAGATCGCTGCGCCGGCAAGGATCAGGATTTGGGACATGCGGGATTGTGTGGGTCGAATGCGCAAGCCTCGTTACGAGGCGCAACCCCGAGCGTTAGACTCCGATCCAGCCATCAGGAGCCGACCATGTCCGATCCCGTGTCCCACATCCTCAGCCTCGGTCGGGCATTGCCGCCGGAAGACCGTGAACGGCTCGTCGAGCAACTGATGGAATCGCTCAACGAGCCAGCCGCCGCTGAGCTCGACACGGCGTGGGAAAACGAGATCCAACGCAGGTTGGCCGAGTTCGAGCGGGGTGAAGTCCTGCCGATTGACGCAGAAGATGTGTTCGCCAAGGCTCACCGAATAGCGCGGTGATCAAGGTCTCCTTCCTTCCCGCCGCAGAGATCGAGCTGCTCAAGGAAGTCACCTACTACTCCAAGGGCGCCACGGGAGCTGGCCTGCGCTTCCAGGCCGCTGTCGAAGCGGCAGTTTCCCGCGTCAGGACGCATCCGTTGGGCGGTGCACCGAGCTTCAAGGAGACCCGCAGCGTCCTGGTCAAAGGGTTTCCGTTCAGCATCGTCTACCGGGCTTGGCAAGACAGGCTGCTTGTCGTGGCCATCGCCCCTCATAGGAAGCGCCCGCACTACTGGGCTTCGCGTGTCGACTGAGCGCAACCCGCTCACCCCGCCTTGCGCCGATTCATCTCCGCGCTCTCATAGAACGCCTTCTTCGACGCATACATCGCGTGGTCCGCCTCGTTGACCGCGGCTTCGATGCGCCCGCCGGCCTCGCAGGTGGCGATGCCGAGCGCGAAGCTCAGCGTCGTCGTGCCGTGGAACTGGTTGTTCAGCTCCGCCAGCGAGGCCAGCCGTTCCAGCAGCAGCTGCGCGGCGCGTGCATCCATCCCCGGCAGCAGCAGCGCGAATTCGTCGCCGCCGATGCGCGCGGCGCACATCGGCTTGTCGATCGCCTTCGTCAGCACCTCGCCGGCGCGCCGCAGCAGCGCGTCGCCGGCCGCGTGGCCCTGCGTGTCGTTGATCGTCTTCAGCCCGTTCAGGTCGGCCACCACCACCGTCACCGGCCACGGCCCCTTGCGCTCCAGCCGGTTGATCTCGTCGACGAAGAAGGCCCGGTTGCGCAGCTTGGTCAACGGGTCGTGCTTGCCGAGGAACTCGAGGTACGCCTCGGCCTGCTTGCGTGCCGTGATGTCGGTCAGCGAGATCAGCACCAGGTCCCAGTCGGCCTCGTGGCCGGGCAGCACCGAGAACTGCAGGTACACATGCAGCTTGTCGCCGGCCAGGTTGTAGTTGACGACCTCGCGCTGGTGCGTGGTCTTGCCGTTCCACAGGTCGTGCAGCTGGTCGGCGAAATGCGAGGCCATGTCGTCGCGGAACACGTCGTCCAGCCGCCGCAGCAGCGTGCCGCGGTCGGGCGCGCCGAACATGCGCAGCGTCTGCTGGTTCACGTCGATCACGCGGATCTCCTGCAGGCAGCGGCTGACGAACTCCGGGTGCACGTCGGTGAACACCCGGAAGTCGCTGATGCCCTGCGCGCGGGCCTCGTCGAGCAGCCGCTTCACGCTGCTGAAATCCTCCACCCACAGCGACACCGGCGAATGCTCGAACAGCCCGCGCGCATACAGCTCGCTCAGCCGCAGCGCCTCGGCCGCGGCGCTGCGCTCGGTCACGTCCTCGATCGCGAGCAGCACGCGATCCCAGCCGGCCTCGTGGCCCGGCAGCACGGTGGCGTTCAGCACGATGTCGAGGCGCCGGCCGTCCAGCGCGTAGTGGACCGTCTGGCTCGTGAAGCGGGTGCGGCCGTCCCACAGCGCGGCCAGCTCCTCGACGAGCTGCTCGAACATGTTGTCGCGAAACACGCGCGCCAGGTTCTCGACCAGGTGTGCCAGGTCGCGCGCGCCGTACAGCTCCAGCGTGCGCCGGTTCACCTGCAGCACGCGCAGGCAGGCCGAGCATTCGGCGACGCGGCGTGGGTCGGCCCGCAGGTGCGCGCGCAGGTCGGTCACGCCGGCAGCGCGCCAGCGCGAGAACAACGCATGCAGCGCGCTGTAGTCCTCCAGCCACAGCGACACCGGCGCGAGCTCGAACAGGCTGGCCAGCTCGGCGGGGGGCAGGGCCTCAGTAACGTTCATGGCTTGACGTTCATGGCAGCGGCGACCTCAGTGCGCATTCATCCAGGCTTCGATGGCATCCGGCTCCACCGGTGCCGCGTGGCTGATCAGCTCGCATCCGCCCGGCGTCACGACCGCATCATCCTCGATGCGGATGCCGATGTTCCAGTAGGCCTCGGGCACGTCGGGCGCCGGCTGCACGTACAGGCCGGGCTCCAGCGTGACGACCATGCCGCATTCGAGCCGGCGCGACGGCGCGCGCACGACCCGCCCGCCGCGGAAATCCGGCTGGTCGACGGCCGGCTCCTGCAGCGACAGGTACTCGCCGACATCGTGCACGTCGCGCCCCAGCCAGTGGCCGGTGTCGTGCATGTAGAAGCGCCGGTAGGCGCCGCTCGCCATCACCGCATCGACATCGCCGTGCCGGTCGTGCGACAGCAGCCCGTGGTCGAGCAGGCCCTGCGACAGCACGCGCACCGCGGCTTCGTGGGCGTCGCGCTGGCGGCAGCCGGGCCGCGTCGCGGCCACCGCCACCTGCTGCGCCGCCAGCACCACGTCGTACAGCGCGCGCTGCGGCGCGGTGAAGCGGCCATCGGCGGGAAAGGTGCGGCTGATGTCGCTCGCATACCCGTCGAGCTCGCAGCCCGCGTCCACCAGGCACAGCTGGCCGGCGCGCAGCTCGGCGGGGCCGGCCGCGTGGTGCAGCACGCAGGCATTGCCGCCGGCCGCGACGATGGTGCCGTAGGCCGGCCCGCTCGCGCCATGGCGGCGGAACTCATGCAGCAGCTCGGCCTCGATCTCGTACTCGCGTACGGCGGCCGCCGGGTCGGCGCGAAAGCGCTGCCCGCACCAGCGCATCGCGCGCGCATGGGCGCCGGCCGAGATCGCCGCGGCACGGCGCATCGTGTCGATCTCGTCGCTGTCCTTGATCAGCCGCATCTCGTCGACCAGCGGGCCCAGGTCGCGGTGCACCGGGCCCTCGGCGCCGAGGCCGGCGCGGGTGCGTGCGCGCGCCAGCCAGCCGGGCAGGCGCTGGTCGATCGCGCTCGGCACGGTGAACAGCGTCCAGACATTGCGCACACGGCCCATCAGCTCGGGCAGCAGCTCGTCGAGCCGCTCGATCGGCCAGGCCTGGTCGACGCCGAGCGCCTGCGGTGCGGCTTCGGGGCCGAGCATCGGCCCTTCCCACACCGAGCGCTCGGCACTGGCGCCGTGGCAGAACAGCTCGCTGCGGCCGTCGGCATGCAGCACCAGGCAGCTGTGCGGCTCGTCGAAGCCGCTCAGGTAGTGGAAGTGGCTGCCGTGGCGGAACGGGTGCTCGTTGTCGCCGTTGCGCAGCTGCATGGCCGCGGTCGGCACGATCGCGATGCCGCCGCCGGCCGCCGCGAGGCGACGGGCCAGTTCGGCGCGGCGCTGGCGGAAGGAGTGGGTGCGCATCGGGAGGAGGGCGCTGCGCCGCTGCGTCAGAACTCGCTGTCCGCGCGCGCTTTCGGCGGGTCGCCGGCGGCCGCCGCCGCCTCGGCGCGCTGCTTGCGCAGGCGGCGCAGCTCGCGCAGCATTTCCTTGTCGCCGGCCGTCGGGATGCGGCCGCCGTCGGGGTCGGGGGGCGGGCGGGAGGCAGCAGGCGGGGCCGTTGCGGCCAGCGGGCCCGGCCGGGTCGTCGCGCCGCCCTTCTGCTTGTCCTGCAGCGCCTGCAGGCGCCAGCGCACCTGGTTGGCGGCGTTTTCCACCGCGTCGAGCTGCGTCTCGGCATCGGTCTTGGGCAGCGCCACCGCCCGCTTGTCGGTCATGCGCATCAGCAGGCGGCAGACCCGGTTGTTGCGGTTCAGGTGGCGCAGCGTCGGCAGCGTGCCGTCTTCCTCGACGACGCTCACGTCGCGGATGTTCTCGATCGCCACCTGGTGCACCTTGCCGGTGAAACCGCGCTGGAACCAGACGTAGTTCGCGCTGACGCTGACGCGCTCCCAGCGCGCCATGTCGAACACGACCGCGCCGAGCACGCCGAAGATGCCCAGCGTGATCAGCCAGCCGAACGACAGCGCCGCGCCGAGCCAGATCACGAGGCCCGCGACGATCGGCACCGCCACCACCTCGAGCATCGCGCGGTCGGAGGTGCCGTAGACGTTGCGCTCGTAGCCGGCGAGTTCGAGTTCGCCGCTGGCCAGCGGCTGGAATGAGGCGGCCAGCGCCTTCGCGCCGCGGCCGATGAAGATGTGGCCGGCGACCGCGAACGCGACGAGGAAGGGCAGCATCAGCCAGGTGCTGAACGACGCGAAGCCGCCGGCGCTGCGGGTGGCCGCCTGGGCCGCGGACGGGCTGCCGAGCGCGCACAGCGCCAGCGGCAGCAGGAGGGAGCAGGGTCTGATCATCTTGGTCACGGTCGCGACGGTAACGCGAAGCGCACCGCCCGCAAAGAGGGCCCACGAGAGTACCCGCACTCGGCCGTGGGGGCTCGTGGACGGCGTGCGAATCGACCGCGGGGCTGTGGCTAAGATGCCGCACTTCTTAACGAGGTGTAGCGATGAAATACCGTCGATTGGGCCGCAGCGGCCTGCAGGTCAGCGAGCTGTCGCTGGGCTCCTGGGTCACCTACCACAACCAGGTGGACACCGGTTCGGCCAAGGAAATGCTCGCCGCGGCCTTCGACGCCGGCGTCAATTTCTTCGACAACGCCGAGGCGTACGCCGCCGGCCAGAGCGAGGTGGTGATGGGCGAGGCGTTCCGGCAGCTGAAGTGGCCGCGCCTGAACTTCGTCGTGTCGACCAAGTTCTTCTGGGGGCTGGACCGCGAGGGCAACACCGTCAACCGGCGCGACACGCTGAACCGCAAGTACCTGACGCAGGCGATCGACGGCTCGCTCAAGCGCATGCAGCTGGAGCACATCGACCTGGTGTACTGCCACCGCCCCGACCCGCACACGCCGATCGAGGAGACGGTGTGGGCGATGAGCGACATGATCACCCGCGGCAAGGCCCTGTACTGGGGCACCAGCGAGTGGAGCGCCGCCGAGATCCGCGCGGCCTATGACATCGCCGAGCGCCACCACCTGCACAAGCCGGTGATGGAGCAGCCGCAGTACCACCTGTTCCACCGCCAACGCGTCGAGCAGGAGTACGCGCGGTTGTATGACGACATCGGCCTGGGCCTGACGACCTGGAGCCCGCTGGCCAGCGGCCTGCTGACCGGCAAGTACCGCAGCGGCGTGCCGCAGGGCAGCCGCGGCGCGCTGGAGGGGATGGGCTTCCTGCTGAAGGGGCTGACCGATGCGGACAAGAACGCCGCCGTCGCGAAGCTGGAGCCGATCGCCCGCGACCTGGGCGGCAACCTCGCGCAGCTGGCGGTGGCCTGGGTCAACCGCAACCCGCGGGTCAGCACGGTGATCCTCGGCGCGTCGAAGCTGTCGCAGCTGCAGGACAACCTGGGCGCGCTGGCGTTGACGCCGAAGCTGACGCCGGAGGTGCTGGCGAAGATCGACGAGATCACGCTGTCGTTGGCCGGTTGACGTCTTCGGGTCAAGGGCTTTCGGGCTCCTGGCCGACGCCATCCACCCAGGCCTGATCGGCGGCCACCCGCTGCCGGGCCTGGTTCCGCTCGTCATCGTCCAGGAAATTCGTGCTGCCGAAGCGCGACCTGACCATCGGAAGAGATACGACGCCGGCTTCGATACCCGCGCGGATCCAGCGCCGATCGCGCGGTTCGCCACGTGCGTACTTGGACAGGGCGGCATCGTTCGGATCGAGAAACCAGGCGCGCAGCCCACCGCGCTCCACCTTGATCAGGCGCTGCTCCCAACCGGACGGCAGGCTCGCCAGCTGCGGACTGACGGCATCCAGGTAGTAGCCGGACTGCTGGTGATACGCGGAGTTCTCGCCCAGCGCATCGAGCAAGTCGAAGATCCGTTGCGGGTCGTCCCTGGTGTAGCAATCGAGGTCGTTGGACATCGTCATGCCGGCCGGGACCTCGAAATGCCCTTCGAGCCCGAGGATCGACAGGCTGCCGATCACGACGAAGTCGGGGTGACCCGACAGCCGCCGGGCCTCGTCGAGCAGTGCGAACAACGCGTTGAGGTTCATGCGTGCAAGCCCACCCAGGGCGAGTTCTGGCGCAGCGCCGTGCCCCAACCTTCGGCATCCGAGATCATCGTCAGGGCCATCTGCCGCACGGGTTGGTGAAGGATCGCGGACCAGCGGTCGATGTAGTCCCCGCTGCACAGGCGCTCCTGCCGCCAGCGTTCGACCACCTTCAGGGCCTGCGCGATCATCGCAGCACGTTCCTTGGGCGTCGCCGTCACCAGGTCGAGCGCAATGCGCTGGTGGCGAATCAGGCGATCTTTCTCGACCAATGTTTGTTGAAGTCTGGCCTGCTTTCGGGCCGTGAGGTCCTGGTCACCGGCTGGCGAGAAGAAGCGTGGCGCCGCGATGATGGCCTCGACCCGGCCATGTCGTTCAATGGCCACCGGCGCTTCTCCCGCGGCCTTCATCAGATCGCCGAAGTTCTGCTTGGCCTGTGTCGAGGAGAACTGCTGCATGACGCTCCACCAATTTTGATTGTCCATTTTTTATCAAAATGGACAATTTAGCCATCGGGGTTTTTCAAGCAGCAGCCTTGACGTTGATAACTACACGTTCGTATAGTTATGCCATGCCACGCCCCTCACAGAACGTCGACCAGCGCCTGCTCGATGCCGGCCTCGAACTGCTGCCGCTGACCGGTTGCGCCGGGCTGTCGGTGCGCCGGCTCACCGAGCATGCGGGCGTCAACCTGGGCATGTTTCACTACCACTTCAAGAGCAAGGACAACTTCATCCGCGCGGTGCTGCAACGCACCTACGAGGCGATGTTCTCCGCGCTGACGCTCGAGGTCGATGCCACCGCCACGCCGCTGCACAACCTGCGCGGCGCGCTGCGCGTGCTGGCGCATTTCGGCCGGGCGCACCGGCACCTGCTGGTGCGCATCCTGGCCGACGCGATGGCCGGCGAGGCGGCTGCGCGCGAGTTCCTGCAGGCCAACCTGCCGCGCCACATCGGCATCGTCGGCGCGCTGATCGCCCAGGCCCAGCAACGCGGCGAGTTCCGCGCCGCACCGCCGCCGCAGGTGCTGGCCTTCATCGCGGCGGGTGTCGCGTCGCCGATCCTGATCGGCGCCGCGATGCAGGGTGCCGGCGGCCCGCCCGAGGCCGGCGCGCTGATCGACGAACACCTGCTGTCCGATGCCGCGATCGAGACGCGCATCGATGCCGCGCTGCGCGCCTGGCAGCCCTCGCCTGGAGACGCCCCATGAAGCGAACCGCCCTGCCGATCCTGCTCGCTGCGCTGTTGTCGGCCTGCAGCCAGCCCGCGCCCGAGGGCTACGCCGGCTATGCGGAAGGCGACTATGTGCGGCTGTCCGCACCGGTCGCCGGCACGCTGGCGCGGCTGCACCTGCAGCGCGGCGACCGTGCCGCGGCGTCGGCGCCCGCCTTCGTGCTGGAACAGGAGAGCGAGCGTGCCGCGCGCGAGGAGGCCGAGTCCCGCCTGCGTGCCGCGCAGCAGCAGCTCGCCAACCTGCGCACCGGCAAGCGCCCGGACGAGCTCGCCGCGGTGCGCGCCCAGCTCGCGCAGGCGCAGGCGGCACTCGCGTTGTCGAATGCCGAGCTCGCGCGCACCACGAAGCTGGTGGCCGAGCAGTTCAATTCGCCGGCCGCGCTGGACCAGGCGCGCAGCAAGGTGGCGAGCGACCAGGCGCACGTCAACGAACTGGCGGCGCAGCTGCGCGTCGCGAACCTCGGCGCGCGCAGCGCCGAGATCGCCGCCGCCGAGCAGGAGGCGAAGGCCGCGCAGGCGCAGCTCGCGCAGGCCGAATGGCGCGTCGCGCAGAAGACGCAGCGCGTGCCGGCGGCGGCCGACGTGGTCGACGTGCTGTACCGCGAAGGCGAGTACGTGCCGCTCGGCGGCCCGGTGCTGACGCTGCTGCCGCCCGGCAACATCAAGGCGCGCTTCTTCGTGCCCGAGGCGGCGCTTGGCGGCCTGGCGCTCGGCCAGCCGGTCAGCCTGGCCTGCGACGGTTGCGGCGCGCCGATTCCCGCCCGGCTGAGCTTCATCGCCCGCGAGGCGGAGTTCACGTCGCCGCTGATCTACAGCCGCGAGAACCGCTCGGCCCTGGTGTTCATGGTCGAGGCCCGGCCCGAGCCCGCCGAGGCGCGCCGCCTGCATCCGGGCCAGCCGCTGCAGGTGCGGCTCGGCGCGAAATCATGAACACGGCCCTGATCGACGTGCACGGCCTGACCAAGCGCTACGGCGGCCGCACCGTGGTCGACCACGTCGACCTGCGGGTCGAGAAGGGCCGCATCCACGGCTTCCTCGGCCCGAACGGCAGCGGCAAGACGACGACGATCCGCATGCTGTGCGGCCTGCTGACGCCCGACGACGGCGGCGGCACCTGCATGGGCCATGACATCCGCACGCAGGCGCGGCAGATCAAGCGGCAGGTCGGCTACATGACGCAGCGCTTCGGGCTCTATGAAGACCTGAGCATCGAGGAGAACCTCGACTTCATCGCGCGTGTCTATGCCGTGCCCGACCGGCGCGCGAAAGTCACCGCGACGCTCGGCCAGCTCGGGCTGCAGACGCGCCGCACGCAGCTCGCCGGCTCGCTGTCGGGCGGCTGGAAGCAGCGCCTCGCGCTCGCCGCGTGCCTGATCCACGAACCGCAATTGCTGCTGCTCGACGAACCCACTGCCGGCGTCGACCCGGCAGCGCGGCGCGATTTCTGGGACCAGATCCACGACCTGGCCGCCGCCGGCCTGACGGTGCTGGTGTCGACCCACTACATGGACGAGGCCGAGCGCTGTCACGAGCTCGCGTACATCGCCTACGGCAAGCTGCTGACGCAGGGCACGGTGCAGCAGGTGATCGCGAGCGCACGGCTCGTGACCTGGGCGGTGGCCGGCCCGGACCTGGTGGCGGTCGGGCACCGGCTGCGCGAGGCGCCCGGCATCCGCACGGTGGCGCCGTTCGGCACCACGCTGCACGTCAGTGGCGACAGCGAGCAGGCGATCCGCGATGCGCTCGGCACGCTCGACCGCTCTGACCTGAAAGCCAGCGCGATCGAGCCCAGCCTCGAGGACGTCTTCATCGCGCTGATGCAGGACGCGAAGGACAACTTCGCGGCTGAAAAGCCATGAGCTGGAATCGCTTCATCGCCATCCTGGTGAAGGAACTGCGCCAGGTGCGCCGCGACCGGCTGACCTTCGGGATGATGGTGATCGTGCCGATCATGCAGCTGGTGCTGTTCGGCTTCGCGATCAACAACGACCCGAAGCAGCTGCCGGCGGCCCTCGTCGTGCAGGACCACAGCGAGTTCACGCGCAGCCTGGTCGCGGGGCTCGAGAACTCGCAGTACTTCCGCATCACCGAGCGTCCGGCCGGGGTGGCCGAGGCCGATGCACTGCTGGCCGCCGGCCGCGTGCAGTTTGCGCTCGTGGTGCCGCCGGACTTCTCGCGTCGGCTGCAGCGCGGCGAACGCCCGGCGCTGCTGCTGGCGGCCGACGCCACCGACCCGGCGGCCACCGGCAACGCGGTCGCGGCGGTCAACAGCATTGCGCAACGGGCGATCGGCCGCGAGCTGGAGGGTGCGCTCGCCGCGCTGAGGCCCACCGAGCCGCCCTGGGAGATCCGCATCCAGCGCCGCTACAACCCCGAGGGCCTGACCAGCTACAACGTGATCCCCGGGCTGATCGGCGTGATCCTGACGATGACGATGGTGATGATGACCTCGCTCGCGATGACGCGCGAACGCGAGCGCGGCACGATGGAGAACCTGCTCGCGACGCCGGCCCGCCCGGTCGAGGTGATGCTCGGCAAGATCGTCCCCTACATCCTGATCGGCTATGTGCAGGTGGTCGTGATCCTCGGCGCCGCGCGGCTGCTGTTCAGCGTGCCGATGGAAGGCAGCGTGCTGTTGCTGTCGTCGGTGCTGGTGCTGTTCATCGCGGCGAACCTGGCGGTCGGCTTCACGTTCTCGACGATCGCGCGCAACCAGCTGCAGGCGATGCAGCTGACGTTCTTCTTCTTCCTGCCGTCGATGCTGCTGACCGGCTTCATGTTCCCGTTCCGCGGCATGCCGGGCTGGGCGCAGGCGATCGGCGAGGCGCTGCCGCTGACGCATTTCCTGCGCATCGTGCGCGGCATCCTGCTGAAGGGCAACGGGCTGGCCGAGGTGGCGCCGCACCTGTGGCCGATCGCGCTGTTCATGCTGGTGGCCGGCACGGTTGCACTGACTCGCTACCGCCAGACCGTCGACTGATACCCTCCACCCGACAACAACGACGAAAGGCGCTCGCATGCAACGGATCGTGATCGTGGGAGGCGGGGCCGGCGGCCTCGCGCTGGCCACGCAGCTCGGCAAGACGCTCGGCAAGCGCGGTGCAGCGGAGATCACGCTGGTCGATGCTGCCCGCACGCACGTCTGGAAGCCGTTGCTGCACCAGCTCGCGGCCGGCAGCTTCGACACCCATGCCGAGGAGATCGAGTTCCTCGCGCAGGCGCGCGGCCACCATTTCAAGTTCCGGCTCGGCCGGCTGTCGGGCATCGACCGCGCGGCGAAGACGGTGCAGCTGGACGCGAGCTACGACGAAGGCGGCCGCGAGATCACGCCGGCGCAGACGCTGCCCTACGACACGCTGGTGATCGCGGTCGGCAGCCAGACCAACGATTTCGGTACCGCGGGCGCGGCCGAGCACACGATCAAGCTCGACAGCCCGCAGGCCGCCAAGCGCTTCAACGACCGGCTGATCAACGCCTGCATCCGTGCGCAGAGCGTGCCGCGCGCGGCCGGCAGCGGCCGCCTCACGGTGGCGATCGTCGGCGGCGGCGCCACCGGCGTCGAGCTGGCGGCCGAATTGCATGCCGCGGCGCGCGTGCTCGCGAACTACGGCTTCGACCACATCCACCCCGAGAAGGACCTGCAGATCGTGCTGGTCGAGGCGGCGCCGCGGCTGCTCTCGCAACTGCCCGAGCGCCTGAGCGAGGCGGCGGTGCGCGAGCTGCGCAAGCTGGCGATCGAGGTGCACACGAACGAGCGCGTCGTCGAGGTGACCGGCAGCAGCCTGAAGATGGCCAGCGGCAAGGTGATCGGCTCCGACCTCACGGTGTGGGCGGCCGGCGTCAAGGCGGCGGATTTCCTGCGCACGCTGGGCGGTGGCGAGGGCCGCGATCCGCTGGAAACCAACAAGCTGAACCAGCTGATGGTCAACGGCAACCTGCAGACCACGCGCGACCCGGCGATCTTCGCGTTCGGCGATTGCGCGGCCTGCCAGCAACCCGACGGCGCCTGGGTGCCGCCACGCGCGCAGGCGGCCTACCAGGAGGCGATGTACCTGGTGAAGGCGATCCCGAAGCTGCTGGCGGGCGAGACGGTGAAGCCGTTCGTCTTCAGCGACAAGGGCTCGCTGGTGTCGCTGTCGGAGTACTCGTCAGTCGGCAGCCTGATGGGCAGCCTGACGCGCGGCAGCCTGTTCATCGAAGGGCGGCTCGCGCAGTTCATGTACTGGGCGTTGCACAAGCAGCACCAGATGGCGCTGGGCGGCTTCTGGCGGATGGTGCTGGTGACGCTGTCAGAGTTCCTCGACCGGACCTACCGGCCGAAGATCAAGCTGCATTGAGCGCGGCGAGCTGCGCCGGCGTGCCGACGTTCTCCCATGCGCCGCGCCACACCTCGGCGCTGATGCGCCGCTCGCGCATGCCGGCGAACAGCAGCGGCCCGAGCGCCGCCTTGGTGCCCGGCGCGATGCCGGCGCACAGCGACGCGCGGCACAGCGCGAGGTTGGCGTAGGTCCAGCGCAGGCCGTCCGGCCCCGCGGAGTCGGCCAGCCCGAAGCCTTCGGCGTCGAGCCCGAAATCGCCCTTTGCATGGAACGCCGGGTTCGGCACCAGCCACAGGTGCGCCAGCAGCGACCCGGCGGCGAAGCGCTCGCCTTGGGCGGCGTCAAAGCGGAAGCCCGGCGCGTGGATGTCGCCCGAGACGACCCAGAAGCACTCGTCCGGGCCGTCGACCAGCAGCGGCAGCGCCTTCGCGATGCCGCCGGCCGTCTCCAGCGCACCACCGTGGTCGCGGCCTTCCATCGAGTAGCGGATGTGCAGGCCCCAGCGGCTGCCGTCGCCGAGCGCGGCCGGGATCTGCGCCTCCAGCCACGCGGTGTTGATCACCACGTCGCGCACGCCGTCGCGCGCCAGCGCCTCCAGGTGCCATTCGATCAGCGGCTTGCCGTGCACCTTCAGCAGGGGCTTCGGCGTCGCATCGGTCAGCGGCCGCATGCGCTCGCCACGGCCGGCGGCCAGGATGATGGCTCCGCGTTTCATTCGGTACCCCGCAGCAGCGATTGGCGTTCCACCCGGGCCGGCTCGAACACGCCGAGCAGCGTGTCGAGCAGCGCATGCGCCTTGGCCGAGTTGTCCGCGCCGAGGTTGCACACGTAGACGTCCAGTGTCACCGCCGCCAGCTCGGGCCAGGTGTGCACCGCGAGGTGCGATTCGGCCAGCAGCACGACGCCGGTCACGCCGCCCGGCGCCGGGAAGCGGTGGAACAGCTCGCCCACCGGCTGCAGCGCCGCCGCCGCGACGGCCGCGAGGCAGCGCCGGCGCAGCGCGTCGGGGTCGGTCATCGCGGGGTTGCCGGGGGCGCAGCCGCGCAGGTCGGCGGTGAGGTGCAGGCCTTGCATCGGCGGGATTATCGGCGGCGCCTAAAATGCGCCGCTTCCGCCCCTCGCGCCCTCACGCGACCTTCCCGAATCCAACCCAGGAGCCGCCCGGCATGACTGCCCCCGCCCACGACACCACCTTGATGGCGAACGCCATCCGCGCCTTGGCGATGGACGCCGTCCAGCAGGCCAATTCCGGCCACCCGGGCGCCCCGATGGGCATGGCCGACATGGCGGTCGCACTGTGGGGCCGTCACCTGCGCCACAACCCGGCCAACCCGCACTGGGCCAACCGCGACCGCTTCGTGCTGAGCAACGGCCACGCGTCGATGATCCTGTACGCGCTGCTGCACCTGACCGGCTACGACCTGCCGATGAGCGAGCTGCGCAATTTCCGCCAGCTGCACAGCAAGACCCCGGGCCACCCCGAAATGGGCTACACGCCGGGCGTCGAGACCACCACCGGCCCGCTCGGCCAGGGCGTCACGAACGCGGTCGGCATGGCGCTGGCCGAGAAGCTGCTCGCGAAGGAATTCAACCGCGACGGCCACGCCATCGTCGACCACCACACCTACGTGTTCCTCGGCGACGGCTGCCTGATGGAAGGCATCAGCCACGAGGCCGCCGCGCTGGCCGGCGCCTGGCGCCTGAACAAGCTGATCGCGCTGTACGACGACAACGGCATCTCGATCGACGGCAAGGTCGCGCCGTGGTTCATCGACGACACGCCGAAGCGCTTCGAGGCCTACGGCTGGAACGTGATCGCCGCGGTCGACGGCCAGGACGTGAGCGCGGTCGATGCCGCGATCGCCGCCGCCAAGCGGGCCGACAAGCCGACGCTGATCTGCTGCAAGACCACCATCGGCAAGGGCTCGCCGAACCGCGGCGGCACGTCGAAGGCGCACGGCGAGGCGTTGGGGGCCGAAGAGATCAAGCTGACCCGCGAAGCCCTCGGCTGGAGCTACGAGCCGTTCGTGATTCCGGAGCAGGCCTACGAGCAGTGGGACAGCCGCCCGGCCGGCCTCGCCGACGAGACGGCGTGGGTCGATGCCTTCGAGGCCTATTCGAAGGCGTACCCGGAACTGGCGGTCGAGTTCATCCGCCGCATGGACCATGAGCTGCCGAAGAACTTCGCGCAGACGCTGCTCGACGCCGCGGTCGCCGCGAACGCGAAGGCCGAGAACGTGGCCAGCCGCAAGGCCAGCCAGATCGCGCTGGAGTCGTTCACGAAGGCGCTGCCCGAGCTGCTCGGCGGCAGCGCCGACCTGACCGGCTCGAACCTGACCAACACCGGCAGCACGCCGCCGCTGCGTTTCGAGGCCGACGGTTCGCCGAACGGCGGGCGCCACATCAACTACGGCGTGCGTGAGTTCGGCATGGCCGCGATCATGAACGGCATCGCGCTGCACGGCGGCTTCATCCCGTACGGCGGCACCTTCCTGACCTTCAGCGACTACAGCCGCAATGCGATCCGCATGGCCGCGCTGATGAAGATCCGCGTGATCCACGTGTTCACGCACGACAGCATCGGCCTCGGCGAAGACGGCCCGACCCACCAGTCGGTCGAGCATGCCGCGGCGCTGCGCCTGATCCCGGGGCTGGACGTCTGGCGCCCGGCCGACACGGCCGAGACGGCCGTGGCCTGGGGTGTCGCGATCGAGAACCAGCGCCGCCCGAGCGCGCTGCTGCTGTCGCGCCAGAACCTGCCGTATGCGCCGAAGGCCGAGTTCGGGGCCGGCCAGCCGCAGGCCGCGGTCGACACCATCGCCAAGGGCGGCTACGTGCTGGCCGAGCCGGGCGAGGTGGGCCTGAAGAAGAAGGCGCAGGCGGTGATCATCGCCACCGGCTCCGAGGTGCAGCTCGCGCTGCATGCGCAGCAGCTGCTCGCGAAGCCGGAGAACGGCGCGATCGCGGTGCGCGTGGTCAGCATGCCCAGCACCTCGGTGTTCGACCGCCAGAGCGCCGCCTACAAGACCAGCGTGCTGCCGCAGGGCCTGCCGCGCATCGCGGTCGAGATGGGCGTGAGCGACGGCTGGTGGAAGTACGGCTGCGCCGCGGTGGTCGGCATCGACACCTACGGCGAATCGGCACCGGCGCCGGTGCTGTTCAAGCACTTCCACTTCACGCCGGAGAACGTGGCCGACACCGTGCGTGTCGTGCTGGGCCGCTGATGAAGCGGGCGCTGGCCGGGCTGCTGCTCGGCCTGCTCGTTCCCTGCGCCGTTCATGCGGCCGAGGCGCTGCCCGAGGGCTTCGTGCTGCAGGCGGACCGGGATTCGCTTGCCTGTCTGACGCCGGCGCCGGCCGACCGCAAGCCCATCGAGTACCCCGAGGACGCGAAACGGTTCAAGCAGTCCGCGCAGGTGCGCGTCAGCCTGGAGTTCCACCACCCGGGCAAGCCACCCCGCGTCAACATCCTCACCCACGCCGGCGATTCCAGATTCGATGCGGCGGTGGAAGACTATGTGTCCGCCTATCGGTTGCCCTGCCTGCGCCCGGAAGCGGGCACGGTCACCGCGACGCAGGATTTCGAGTTCACGCCGGACGACGGGCGGCCGATCAAATGGCGCCCGTTGCTGAAGACGAACCCCGACATCCAATCGGAGAACTGCAAGGTGCAGTTTCCGGAGATTCCGGGATACCCGAGTGGGGCGGGCAGGAGCGGCAGTACCTACGCGGCCTTGCTGGTCGAGATGAAGTTTCGCGGGCCGACGCAGCCGCCCGTCGTGACGTATCCCTACAAGGATGCGACCCGTCCTTTTGTGGAGACCGTCACCCGGTGGGCATCCGGGGTGCGGATCCCTTGTCTGAAGGAGGACGAGGTCGTCACTGCCGCGCGAATGTTCCACTTTCGCATCGAAGACTCGGGCGGCATCGTCCTCAAGGACCTGAGCCTGCAGCAGCTCGTGCCGGTCATCGACAAGCTCGATGAGCACCACGTCTACTTCGACTTCAATGCGATGGGCTGCCCGTTCGAGGTGCGCATGCACCTGTATCAGCCGTTCCTGACCAACCCGGTCGGAGAGATCGGATCGAGCGACCCTCGGCGTGCCGAGTTCCTCGACTGGCTGACCAGGATCTCGCTCAAGCTTCCCTACAAGGCGCTGGGGCAGGTGTTGGGCTCGCCGATGACCGTGTCGGTGCCTTGTACCCAGCTTGATCTCCGCTGAATCCCCCGAGCGGCGACAATGTCCCGACGTTTTTTCGCAAGCATCAACTGGAGAGACAGACCATGACCATCAAGATCGGCATCAACGGCTTCGGCCGCATCGGGCGCATGGTGTTCCGTGCCGCCATCCAGAACTTCAAGGACATCGAGGTCGTCGCGATCAACGACCTGCTGGAGCCTGACTACCTGGCCTACATGCTGCAGTACGACTCGGTGGCCGGCCGCTTCGACGGCACGGTGGCGGTCGACGGCAACACGCTGATCGTCAACGGCAAGAAGATCCGCCTGAGCGCCGTGAAGGATCCGGCCGAGCTGAAGTGGGGCGAGGTCGGCGCCGACATCATCGTCGAAGGCACCGGCATCTTCCTGACCAAGGACACCGCGTCCAAGCACATCGCCGCCGGCGGCAGGAAGGTCGTGATGACCGGCCCGTCGAAGGACGACACGCCGATGTTCGTGTTCGGCGTCAACGACAAGAGCTACAAGGGCGAGGACATCATCTCCAACGCCTCATGCACCACCAACTGCCTGGCGCCGCTCGCAAAGGTGCTGAACGACAAGTGGGGCATCAAGCGCGGCCTGATGACCACCGTGCACGCCACCACCGCGACGCAGAAGACCGTCGACGGCCCGAGCAACAAGGACTGGCGCGGCGGCCGCGGCATCCTCGAGAACATCATCCCGTCGTCGACCGGCGCGGCCAAGGCCGTCGGCGTCGTGATCCCCGAGCTGAACAAGAAGATCACCGGCATGTCGTTCCGCGTGCCGACCTCGGTCGTCTCGGTGGTCGACCTGACCGTCGAGCTGAACAAGGAAGCGACCTACAAGGAGATCTGCGCCGAGTTCAAGGCGCAGTCCGAAGGCGCGCTGAAGGGCATCCTCGGCTACACCGAGGACAAGGTCGTCGCGACCGACTTCCGCGGCGACCCGCGCACCTCGATCTTCGACGCCGACGCCGGCATCGCGCTCGACAGCACCTTCGTGAAGCTGGTGTCGTGGTACGACAACGAATGGGGCTACTCGAACAAGGTGCTCGAGATGGTCCGCGTGGTCGCGAAGTAAGCGCTGCTTGCGCTGCCGGAAGGCCTCCTGCGGGAGGTCTTTTTCATGTGTCGTTCCGCTGCCGACCATCGAATCTGCACGCTCATTTGAAGCCAGTTGTCTCCATGCGTGTCAACCGATGTCCGGTTCACCCCTGGACACAAGGCTGCTGCCTACACTGGCCGCTCCGGGCTGCGCGCCCCTCCCAGGTTGTCCCATGAAGCGACTCATCGTCTCCTGCATCGCCTCGTTGCTGGCCGCGTCACTCGCACCGGCGGCATCGGCGGCCGAGCCGGCGCCTGCCGTGCACAAGATTCCCGCCGAGATGCAGGCGCGGGTCATCGTCAAGTTCAAGGCGGACTCGAGCGCGATGCGGGCGCTGTCGGTGGCGAGCGGGGGGAGCAGCAACGCGCAGGCGGCACCGCAGCAGGCACAGGCGCTGTCGCAGCGGGTCKGCCTCGCGCTCAGCGACGGCCCGGCGGTGTCGGCCCGCAGCCAGCTCGTGAAGGCGAGCGGCCTCAGCTCGGCGGACCTCGCGGCCCGCCTGTCGGCCTTGTCCGATGTCGAATACGCCGTGCCGGACGGCCGCCGCCGCGCGTTCGCGGCACCGAACGATCCGCTGTATGCCGGTGGCGCGAGCGTGTCGCCGGTCGCCGGCCAGTGGTACCTGCGTGCGTCGAGCAGCAGCGTGGTCTCGGCGATCAATGCCGAGACGGCCTGGGCGCTCACGACCGGCAGCAGCAGCGTCGTCGTCGCGGTGCTGGACACCGGCATCCGCGGCGACCACCCGGAGCTCGCCAGCAAGCTGCTGCCGGGCTACGACTTCATCAGCGACGCCGCCACCGCGAACGATGGCGGCGGCCGCGACAGCGACCCGAGCGACCCCGGCGACTGGATCACCTCGGACGAGAACGCGAGCGGCGACTTTGCCGGTTGCGGCGCCGAGGACAGCAGCTGGCACGGCACGCAGACGGCCGGCCTCGTCGGTGCGTCGACCAACAACGGCGTCGGCATGGCCAGCATCGGGCGCGACGTGAAGGTGCTGCCGGTGCGGGTGCTCGGCAAGTGCGGCGGTGCCGACAGCGACATCATCGCGGCGATGCGCTGGGCCGCCGGCTTCACGGTGCCCGGCGTCACGACCAACGCCAATCCGGCCAAGGTGCTGAGCCTGAGCCTCGGCGGTTCGGGCTCCTGCTCGCAGGCCTACAAGGACGCGATCACCGAGCTGACCACCGCCGGCGTCGTCGTCGTCGCGGCCGCCGGCAACGACGGGCTGGCGGTCAACGTGCCGGCCAACTGCCCGGGCGTCGTCGGCGTGGCCGGCGTGCGCCACACCGGCACCAAGGTCGGCTACTCCAGCCTCGGGCCGGAGGTCACGATCGCCGCGCCGGCCGGCAACTGCGTCAACACCGCCGGCGCCTGCCTGTACCCGATCCTGACGACCACCAACACCGGCACCACCAGCCCGGGCACCAGCACCTACTCCGACGGCAGCAACACCTCGCTCGGCACCAGCTTCTCGACACCGCTGGTGGCCGGCACGCTGGGCCTGATGTTCTCGGCCGATCCGACCCTGACGCCGGCGCAGGCGATCAGCGCACTGAAGAGCAGCGCGCGCGCGTTCCCGTCCACCGGTGCCGGAAGCGGTGTCGCGGCCTGCCATGCGCCGACCGCGACCGCGCAGGATGCCGAGTGCTACTGCACGACGGCCACCTGCGGTGCCGGCCTGCTGGACGCCGGCGCGGCGGTGGCCGCCGTGGCCCAGGCGGTGGCGCGCATCGATGCCGGCTCCGGCAGCGTCACCGCGGGTTCGACGATCACGTTGAGCGGCAGCGGCTCGTCGGCGCCGGCCGGCCACACCATCACCGGCTACCAGTGGACGCTGACCGCCGGCAGCAGCATCGCGAGCTTCACCAGTGCCACCAATGCCGCGACCGTGACGGTCGCGACGACGGCGGCCGGCAGCTTCACCGTGAGCCTGACCGTCACCGACGACGCCGCGCACCAGGCGACCAGCACCGCCTCGGTCACCGTGTCGGCCGCGTCGACGCCGACCACTCCCACCACGCCGACGACGCCGAGCGCCTCCGCCCCGAGCGGCGACAGCGGCGGCGGTGCCCTCGGCTGGCCGTGGCTGGCCGGGCTG
>NZ_JBFUFQ010000009.1:0-64803 GCF_056403355.1 Rhizobacter sp. P2_H3
CAACGAGATCGGCCACGTGATCGTCGAGACGCAGCAGGCGCTGCCGGTCGAGGCCTACGCGTCGAACCGCGTCGGCGGCGCGCTGATCATCGTCGACCCGGCCAGCAACCGCACCAGCGGGGCACTGCTGGTCCACGAATGTTCGCCTTCCTGAGAGGCTTGCCCGCGCCATGACTCCTTCCACGCATTCCCTGGTCCGGCCACGTCCCGGCCATGTCGACACCAACGCCACGCCCGTGGCACGCGGCGCGACGTGTCTCAACGTGGTGAAGCACCCCAGCCTGGTCTCGGCCGCCGAGCGGCACGCCCTGCTCCACCAGCAACCGGTCACGGTCTGGTTGACCGGCCTCAGCGGCGCAGGCAAATCCACCTTGGCCTATGCGGCGGAGCGCCGGCTGCATGCCCAGGGGCGGCTGGGATTCGTGCTGGATGGCGACAACATCCGCCACCATCTCAGCAGCGATCTGGGCTTCTCGCCTTCAGACCGGCGCGAGAACATCCGGCGTGTCGCGGAAGTGGCCGCCTTGATGAACGACGCGGGGCTGATCGTGTTCACGGCGCTCATCTCGCCACGGCAGGAGGACAGGGACCAAGCGCGATCCATCATCGGCGAAGCGAGGTTCATTGAAGTCCATGTCAGCACGGCACTGGCCGTCTGCGAGGCGCGGGACCCGAAGGGCCTCTACGAAAAGGCTCGAACGGGAGCCATCCCTCATTTCACCGGCGTGTCGGCACCGTACGAGACCCCACAGTCTCCCGCGCTGCGCATCGACACGGACCTGTGCAGCCTCGACCAGTCAGCGCAGAAGCTGATGGACTTTCTCGTCAGCCGCTCCCTCGTGTCATGACATCGATCCGGCCATTCGCGTTGACGGACCGCACGGGCGCCCTGCCGGCGGTGGACCTGTTCAATGGCGACGCCGACGGCATCTGCAGCCTGCACCAATTGCGCATGGCCGAGCCGCGCGCCGGGCGCCTCGTCAGCGGCGTCAAGCGCGATATCGACTTGTTCGGGCAGCTGGACGACACGGACCTGCCCAGCGACATCACCGTGCTGGACGTCTCGTTCGACAGGAACGAAGCCGGCGTGCGTCGCGCACTGCAGGCCGGTGGGCGCGTGCGCTACTTCGACCACCATTCGGCACGCAGCCTGTTCCACCACCCGCGGCTGGAAAGCCACATCGACCCCTCCGCCGCGGTCTGCACCTCCTTGCTGGTGGATCGCCACCTGGGCGGCCGCTTCCACGAGTGGGCCATCGTGGGCGCCTTCGGCGACAACCTGCTCGAGGTCGCGCGCAGTCTTTGCGCGCAGCGCGGGCTCACGATGAACCAGACGGCGAGCCTGGAGCAGCTGGGGCAGCTGCTCAACTACAACGCCTACGGCGAGGCCGTGGAAGACCTGCACTTCTCGCCGATCGACCTCTATCGGGTGGTGCACCACTTCGAGAGTCCGTTCGGCTTCATCGCCGACGCCGACGAATACCGCCGCCTGGCCGCCGGCCGCGCCGATGACCAGCATCACCTCGAGACGCTCGCGCCCCATTGGCAAAGCATCGAGGGCGACGTCTATCTGCTGCCGGGCACGGCATGGGCCCGGCGGCTTTCCGGAACGCTGGCGAACCGCCTCTCCCACGAAGAGCCACACAGATCATTCGCGGTACTCACGCGCYGTTCGGACGGTCACTTCCTGGTCAGCGTCCGCTGTCCTGCGCAGCGCCAGTCGGCGCAAGCGTTGTGCCGTCGCTATCCAGGCGGTGGTGGGCGGCATGCAGCCGCCGGCATCGACCGCCTGCCGGTGATCGAACTGGAGCAGTTCATCGCCGACTTTTCAAACCACATCACAGGGAAATCATCATGACCCATCAGCCCTCCATCGCCACGTCCAAGCCGGGTCGCCCTCGCCCGCTCCTGATGGTGCCGTTGCGTCGATGCGGAAGCCACGCGCTGAGGCTCAGGCTGAATTTCAGTGAAGGCTTCTACTCGCCCTACCCGCTGCACATCGTCGACTTCATGCCGATGGTTCCCCTCTACGGCGACCTGGCCGAGGACCGCAACTACTTCCAGCTCGTCGTGGACGTCGTCGGCCTGCAGGCCGCCAGCATGGTGAAGTGGCCCGACGTGGCGTTCGATCCGGGTGAGATCTTCGACGCCATCAAGGACGAGAAGCGCAGCGTGCATCGCGTGGTGTGGGAGCTGCTCCTGCGCAGCGGCGAACGGCAGCATGCCCGCGTCGTGATGGACAAGTCCCTCGACAGCATCCACTACGCCGCCGAGATGATGGAGCTGTTTCCGGACATGCTGTTCCTGAACGTGGTGAGGGACCCGCGCGCCCAGGTCGCTTCGATGAATCGCGCGATCATCCATGACTTCGACAGCACGCTCAATGCGATGACGTGGGTCGCCGCGCACGATGCTGCCCAGCGGCTCGTCCGTGCGCATCCGGCCCGCGTGCTCACGATCCGATACGAGGATTTCCTCGCCGACCAGGAGCTTGTCCTGCGCGGCATCTGCGACTTCATCGGCCTGGACTTCCTTCCGCAAATGCTCGACGTGGCGGCTTCCACCGAAGCACGGCAGATGTCGAAGCTGTCGGACCTGTGGTCATCCAACTGCTTCGGTCCCATCCCGGCCAACCGGGACAAGTTCAAGAGCCAGCTGAGCGTCGACGAAATCGAGGTCATCGAGACGGTGGCGAGAGAGCACATGCGCTCCTACGGCTATGAATTCATGACCGATGCGAACGCTCCGATTCCAGACGACGCGGTTCTCGCCTCTCGCGCGCAGCGATCCGCCCTGGGTCGAGCGCACGCATGGAGCCAACTCAGCAGCACCAACTACCGCGACTTCGTCCTGCGGCGGGTCAGGGCGGACCACCTCGCCGCCGTGCGCGAACGCCTGGCCCACGCAGTCCACGCCTGAATTGCGCCCCTGCACGGGCCCACTTCCGGCCTTCAACGCGCCTGCCGAGGCGTACCCTGCGGTGTAGCGCTTGCTCCGGTGTCGCTTGCCCGTCGAGAGGTTGTACGCCGCAATCGTCAGGCGACAGACACCGGATCGGATAGACCCCATGCAGAAATCGGCCCTTTCAACCGCGCGAGTGGCAGGACTCGTCGCAGGCCTGCTCGGCGCGACCATGGCCGTGCGCTGGGTGTTTCAGGTGGACGCCGTCGCGCACCTCATCCCCGGCTCCGAGCACGCAGGCATCGCCAGCCCGCTGCTCTTCATCGCGGCGAGCATCTGCCTGATCAACGCCTCGCGCCCATCGAACCCGGCCGCCTGGCTCACCCGGCTCTCTGCCATCTGCATCGCCGCGCTGATCGCGCTGCCCCTGGCCTACCTGTTCGAAGGGGTGACAGGCATCGGCCTGGGCGTCGACATCGTCCGCGCCGGCACCGTCTCCACAGCGGCCCAACCCCATCCCGGCCGGCTGTCCGCGAACGCGAGCCTGGGATTCCTGCTCGCCGGGATCGGCTTCTGGCTGAACAGGCAACGCTCCACCCGGCCTCGCCAGCTCATCTTCCTGGGGTTGTCCCTGGCCGTTTCCCTCATCGGCCTGGCCGGACTCGTCGGTCACTTCGTGGGCCTGGAAACGCTGTACCGGGTGGCGAGCTTCAACCGGATGCAGCCGGTCACCGCGTTCGGACTCTCGGTCGTCGGCGCCGGCCTGTGGATGCTCCACGAGGCATCCCAGGCGCTTGAACCCAAGGTGCTGCAAAAGACCGAGCAGCGCATCAAGCGGCGCTCGATCGCGGTCATCACGCTGGTCGCCCTGGCAGGTGGCGTTGCGGGTTTCGGGGTGATGCGCGATACCTTCGAGCGCTCGGTCGCGAAGGACATGCTGCTCATCGCCAGGACGAACGCGACGTCGCTGGCCCACACCATCGAGGTGAGCCTGTGGTTCCCGAGAACCGTTGCCACGCGGCCGGCCGCACGCCAGGCCCTGGACAGGCTGAGCACGGCGCCCGGCGACGCGGTGGCCAAGGAGTTCCTGCAGCGGGTTGCCGACAGCATCCTGACCACCGACCTGACGGGCGTGGAGTTCTACACCGCAGATGCCACGCGCGTGGCGCAGGCGGGCACCATGACATCCGCGAAGATGCAAGTCATCCAGCGCCTGTCGAACACCGGGTCGACGACCATCCTGGCCTGGAAGGACGGCTACCTGCTCCTCACGGAAACCGATGTTCGCATCGGGGAGCGCACCGTCGGACGGGTGCACACCGAGCAGCGCATGCCGCTGTTCGATCGCCTGCTGGAGGACATCCGGGCATCCCGCGACACCTCCGACGTGGCGATCTGCGGCCGCGACAAGGACAAGCTGGTCTGCGCGCCGAACCGGTTCAGGCCGTCCGGATTCGAGCTGCCGATGTTCGACGCGGCGGGCAGCCCCGCCCTTCCGGTGGCGAGGGCCGTGCTTGGCGAACAGGGCGTGGAGTTCCTCGATGACCGGCGCGGCAGCCCTGTCCTCTCGGCCTTCGCGCCGATCAAGGATTTCGGGCTCGGGTTCGCGGTGCGCACCGATGTCGAGACGCTCTATGCGCCGATGCGGTCGCGCCTGAACCTTCTGGCGCTGGCGCTGGTCGGCATCCTCGCGCTGGCCATCTATGTCCAGCACAGCGAGGTGAGGCCGGTGATCAGGCAATTGGTCGCGAGCCAGCAGATGGTGAAATCCATCCTCGATGACCAGTCCGAACTCGTGTCGCTCGTCAAGCCCGACGGCGAACTGAGCTACGTCAACCCGGCGTATGCGCGGCAGTTCGGCCTGACGCCCGCACAGATGGTGGGCAGGAATCTGTTCGACTACGTCGAGCCGGCGGAACACGAGATCGTTCGGCACGTCATCTCGAAGGTCCTGTCGACGGGCAAGACGTCGACCGGCGAGAACCGCATCATGACTGCCAGCGGAGCCAAACGCTGGATTTCGTGGACCGACAGCCTTCAGCTCGACCCGTCGGGCCGGCCGATGCTTCATTCGGTCGGTCGCGACGTGACCGAGCGCATGCGGGCCGAGGGAGCGCTTCGCATGCTGGGCGCAGTCTTCGACGCAACCACCGACTACGTCGTGCAGATCGACCCGATGGGCCGGCTCACCTACATGAACCCGGCCGCACGCGGGCGCACCGGGGTGGCGCTCGACGCGTCGATCGAGCACCTGACGCTGGCCGACTTCAACCCGCCGCAAACCCTCGAGCGGTTCATGTCGGAGGTCTGGCCTGCGGCGGAGGCCGCCGGCGTCTGGGTGGGCGAATCGCTGGTCTGGGATGCGCAGCGGCGCGAGTTCCCGGTCAGCCACATCGTCATCTGCCACCGCGACAAACAGGGCAAGGTCGAGTACTTCTCGGCACTCATGCGCGACATCTCGGCCGCCAAGGCCGCAGAACAGGCGGTCCGCGAGAGCGAGCATCGGCTGCGCATGGTGACCGACCACCTGCCGGCACTGATTTCCTACCTCGACAGCGACCTGCGCTTTCGCTTCGTCAACCGGACGTACCAGCAATGGTTCGGCGATGACGCGGCGCCGCAGATCGGGACGAGCGTGCGGGAGTTCTACGGCGAGCAGGCCTGGCTGGACATCGAACCCCGGCTGCGGGCCGCCCTGGCGGGCCAGGAGGTGGCGTACGACCGGGAAATGGTGCGCCCCGAGGGCCGACGCCATGTGCAGGTCACGGCCGTTCCCGATCGCGACGAGCGGGGCGTGGTCGTGGGCCTGTACACCCTCGTCGCCGACATCACCTCGTACCGCGAAGCGCAACGAGCGCTCCAGGAGAGCGAGGCCCGCCTGCGCACGGTGGCCGATGCGCTGCCGATGCGCGTGGCCTACATCGACGCCGACGAGCGCTACCGATTCAACAACCTGGCCTACGAGCGAGGCTTCGGCCGGCCGCGCGACGAACTCCACGGGCAGACCGTGCGCGCGCTGCTGGGCGATGCGGCGTACAGCAAGGTCGAACCGCACATTCGCGCCGCGTTGCGGGGAGAGGCCGTCACGTTCCAGAGCGAGATGACCAACGGCAGCCATGTCTGCTACGAGGCCCAGTACATCCCGCAGCTGGCCGCCGACGGCCGCACGGTGCTCGGCTTCCACGCCGTGGTCAGCGACATCACCCGCCAGAAGCTCGAAGAGAAGCGGCTGATCGAGCTGGCTCGCCTGGACCCGCTCACGGGCCTTGTCAATCGCGCCGGTTTCGAGTTGCGCGTCGCCGAGGCGATGGAGCGCTGCCGCGCCACGGGTGCACTGATGGCGCTCATGTACCTCGACATCGACCGGTTCAAGCAGATCAACGACCGGTACGGACACAGCGCGGGAGACGCACTGCTGCGGGAATTCGCGGACCGGCTGTCCCGGACCCTGCGTTCCAGCGACGCCGTCGCCCGCCTGGGCGGCGACGAGTTCACGGTGATCATGGAAGGCCTGCCGGCGCCCGATGTGGCCGCCACCGTCGCCGCCAAGATCGTCCAGGCCATGAGGACGCCGTTCGTGGTCGACCAGCAGACGATCGATGTCACGACCAGCATCGGCCTGGCGTTCTACCAGGGTGACGCCATGACCGTCGAGGCGCTCGTCAGGCAGGCGGATGTGATGCTCTACCAGGCCAAGGGCGCGGGCCGCAACAACGTCCAAGTGGCGCTTCGCCTGGTCGAAGGGGGGCGGGCCTGAAACGCTCGTCCAGGCACGTCACGAGACTGACGGCAAGGGCCCGGACATGACGCCCTGGAATACTTCGTCGAGGTACGCGACGAACGCCTTGAGGTTCGGGTTGCCGCGCCGGCTCTCGGGCCAGACGGCGGTGATCGCCGATCGGTCGATCGAGAACTCGGCGAGCACGGGCAGCAGCAGTCCGCGTTCCACGTACGGGGCTGCGATCCACGACGCCGTCATGCCGATGCCGCCACCGGCGGCCAGCACCTCGACGACCGCGTCGCTCACGTCCACCACGATGGCGGCGTCGGGCGTGAACTCGATGGTGCGGCTGCCGACCTTGAACAACCAGCGCAGCGGCTGCCCCGAGGTCTGGTAGCGGAAATTAACGCAGTCGTGATCCCGGAGGTCTTCCGGCTTGCGTGGCGTTCCGCGCGCCGCCAGGTAGGCCGGCGACGCGTAGGCGCCGAGGTGGTTCGTCGCGAGGCCGCGCGAGATCAGCGCGGAGTCGGCGAGCTGGCCGACGCGGATCGCCACGTCGATGCCTTCCTCGACCAGGTTGACGAAGCGGTCGTTCAGCCGCAGGTCGATGTGCAGCTTCGGGTAGCGGCGCCGGAACTCCGGCAGCGCCGGCGCGAGCAGGCGCGTGCCGATGGGCAGCGGCGCGGCGATCTTCAGCATGCCGGAGGGCTCGGCCCGCACCGCGGCCGCGGACTGGACCACCTCTTCGGCGGCGCGCAGCAGGACCCGGGCGCGCTCGTGCAGCTCACGCCCCTCCGGTGTCAGCACCAGCGAGCGGGTCGTCCGCGTGAACAGGCGCAGCCCCAGCTGCTGCTCCAGGCGCTGGATCGTCTTGCTGACGGCCGACGGTGACACCGACAGCGAGCGTGCCGCCGCCGTGAAGCTGCCGTACGACGCCGCGCGCGCGAACGCGACGATGCCCGTGAGACGCTCCAGGCTGATTTGTTCCGTCATGGCACTTGTCAAGTGAGTTGCGCCAGGATTATCAAACGGGTGGCGAATATCCACACTCCTTGTCAACGCAATTCGCGGTGAAGGAGATGGTGATGACGACGAAGACGATGAAGGCGATCCGGCTGCACGAGTTCGGTGGTCCGCAGGTGCTGCGCTACGAGGACGCCCCGGTGCCCGAATTGCAACCGGGCGAGGTGCTCGTCCGCGTTCACGCGGTAGGCATCAACCCGCCCGACTGGTACCTGCGCGAGGGCTACAGGAACCTGCCTCCCGAGTGGCGGCCGCTGGTGCCCTTCCCTGTGATTCCCGGGACGGACGTGTCGGGTGTCATCGCGGCCGTCGCGGGCGATGTTGATCGCTTCGCCGTGGGCGACGACGTGTTCGGCATGGTTCGATTCCCTGGCCTCAAGGGCGAAGGGGCCGCGTATGCCGAGTACGTCGCCGTGCCGGTGGCCGACCTGGCGCGCAAGCCTGCCGGCCTCGATCACGTGCACGCTGCCGCGGCACCGATGGCCGGGCTCACCGCCTGGCAGTACTTGATCGAGCTGGGGCACGACCACGCCAACCCGCTGCAAGCGCAGCGCCATCATCCGGTGCCGCTCGACGGCAGGAAAGTGCTCGTCAATGGCGCCGCGGGCGGCGTGGGGCACCTGGCATTGCAAGTGGCGAAGTCGCAAGGCGCGCACGTCATCGCGGTGGCATCGGGCGCGCACGAGTCGTTCCTGCGCGGGCTCGGGGCGGACGAGTTCATCGACTACACCCGCAGCGCGCCCGAGGACGTGGTGAGCGACCTCGATCTCGTCGTCGATACCCTCGGCGGCCCCACCACCGGCCGCTTCCTGCGCACGCTCAAGCGCGGCGGCGCGTTGTTCCCGGTGTTCATCGGCTTCGCCGAGGCACAAGAGGCCGCGCAGCGCGGCATCACCGTCTCGATGACGCAGGTGCGCTCGAACGGCTCGCAACTCGCAGCGTTCGGGCAGCTGCTCGATGCAGGGACGGTTCGCGTCGCCATCGACAGCAGGTTCGCGCTGGCGGATGCGCGGCAGGCCCACGAGCGGGCCGCGCGCGGGCACCTCCAGGGGAAGATCGTGCTGACGGTGGCGTGAGGGGATGCCTCAGCCGCACTTATGCTTGGCGGCATGCGACACATCCCGACGTCCACCGAGAAGGTGGAGCACTTGAAGAAGCAGGCCAGGCGCCTGCAGCGCAACGGTGGCGGCAAGTTGGCCGACCTGCTCGACCGCGTCGCCCGGGGCGCGGGGTATGACCATTGGCGCCACGTCACGGCCTGCCTCGAGGGCGCGCAGGCCGAGGGCGGCGTGGCCTTGCTGCGCAGCAGGATCGCCGCGTTCCAGGCGGTGGCTGTCGAGGGGGGCCGGCGCATCGAAGTGACCGGTCCGGAGATGCTCGCCGTGCCGATGGTGATGTTTGCGGCGGCGGGAGATGCCTGGCTGCTGGAGCCGCACACGCAGGAATGCATGTGCCTCGCCTTCCACGGCGAGCGCGTCGAGTCGGGGCTGGCGGAACACGGCGAGCAGGTCACGATGCGGTTTCATGGCACGTATCGCCTGGACGGCGATGCGATGCACTTCCAGACGGACCTGCCGCTGGTGGGGAACCGGACGGTGCAGGGGCTGCCCGTTGCCGAACTGCGTGAAGCGTGCCGGCTGGCGACGGAGTCGTTCCAGGCCCGGTTCACGTCGGCCGCGTCGCGCGAGGCCCTGGAGCCGTTGACGGCGGGCCTGATCGACCTGCTCATCGACCGCGGCTTCGGCAACGTCGATCGCGCCGAGTTGCAGCGTGCAGCGAAGCACGGTGCACGCTACTCACCGGCGCGTGACGCACTGGTGTGGCCGGGTTCACACGATCTCCCTGAGCCTGCCCTGCCCCACGCTGCGCAGCGTGCGAAGCAGCAGCACCCCGATGACGAGGGACGCGAAGGCTAGCAACAGCACGGCCATGCCATCGGCGAGAGGCGACTCGGCGGCCGCAGCGACCTGCAGCGACGCGATCGCGCACGCCGCCAGCGGAAAACTCGCCGCCCACCAGCTCAGCTTGAACGGCGCACGCAACGCGCTGCGGAGCCGGCCGACCAGCACGGCGAGCATGAAGAGCCCGATGCCGAACAGGCCTTGCGCGAACAGGTCGAGGCGGCCGCCCGAGATCGCGACGTAGCTCGACATGCCGACGACGGCCGACGCGAGCAGGATCAGCAGCGTGGGCTTCATCGTCGGCGGCATCGGCGCCTCGAACATCAGCCGCGAGACGACGATGGCGATGAGCAGCACCGACAGGAACAGCCCGGCCGCCCAGCAGAGCGCCAGCACGCCATGCCATTGCGCAGGCGGGTGCAGCGACGGCGCCGCGAGCGGCACGTCCAGCAGCCCGACGGCGGGAACGATCCCGTGCAGCAACAGCAGCACCGGCGCGTCCTTCGGGCCCGCCTCGCGGTAGAAGACGTTGACGCCATCGACCGCGATGGTGCGGTATTGGACGGCGCCGGTTGATGCTGCGTTGGTGGCAGCAACCCTGGCGGCCGCAGGCGCCGCGCTTGCAGCATGCGAGGCAAGAGAGAGGGTGATCGCCGCGGCCATCAGCCTGGCAGCATGGAAGGTCTTCATCGTGTGGATCTCCTGTCGAGATCGGGTGTTCTCGGGTGGGACTCATTGTGTAGACGCACCCCTCACGCACCAATCCACCGCGGTGGAAGGGACTGTTTCACGGCGCGGTGTGGTAGATGGCCAAGGGTCTCCCCGCCCCTCCGATCGAGGGGTGCTGCGATCGGCATCGTCGCGCTACCCTGCTGCGTACATCGCTGCGTCAGCGAGGGAGGAGCAATGATGCTTCGCTGTCCACGGGTCTTCACCTGCCTCATGGTCGTGGCCGTCTTGAGCGCGTGCGGTGGCGGCTCGGAAGACACGCCACCACCGGTGCCCCAGCACCCCGCGACCCAGGGCACGCTGAAGGCCGACGTGACGGTCGTGAACTCATCCCGCGATGCATGGGTCGCCTCGGCCACCGACGCGAGCTGGACGCTACACAGTGTCCGCAACGACATCGCCGTCGGCGCCGTGCTGCTGCTGGACGATGATGCCGTACGGGTAACGGGGGTGACTCAGGTGGACGGAACCACCATCCTCGGCGTCGTCCCGGCCGAGATCGAAGAGGTCTTCGCCAAGCTCAGGCTGTCTCACGTCATCGACATGAGCGATGCAACCTTCGAGGCCACCGACGGATCGGCCACGCTGGTATCTCGAAACGCACTCGTGCAGGATCGCGCGCAAGCCGCGGCCGGCCTGCAGCAGGCGATCCATGTCGCCATCGACAGGCATCCGTTCACGGGCAGCGTCGACTTCGTGCTGGGCGGGCGGCTGGACCTCAGCTACGACGAAGACGGCAGCACCGGCGCACAGGGCCATCTGGACGTCACGGGCGCCATCGACGGTGCGGTGCGTTCATCGTTCGTCGGCTCCTTTCCGCTGTCGCCGAGGATCCCCGCCAGCTTGGCGGCGTACCAACTGGGGACCGTGCGCATCCCGATACCTGTGACGATCGTCGACAAGGCGTCGCGCGTTCTGGGCGTGCGGGTGGCTTCGATCGTGGTGCCGGTGTGGCTCGGCGCCGATGGGACGGGCGGGTATTCCCTCGCGCTGCGCGTGAACGGAGACGCTCGCACCAACCTCGTCGTCGATTACTCCGGTTCCGGTGGCCTAGTTGCCCACGGCCCCATGGCCTCCGCCGGCTTCGGCGTGACGGGCGAGTTGGCCGATGCAGGCCCTGACGCTGCGGCCCAGGTCGGGGCCGACCTCGGTGCCTACGTGCGGGCACTCCCGCAACTGCTGATCCTGAACAAGGTGCCCTCGATGGGCGCGGACCTCAAGGTCGGCATGTACGCGGACGGGCAACTGTCGGCTTTTCCTGGAGCGCCGTACTACTGTCTGCGGATGCAGCCCTCGTTGAAGAGCGAAGTGTCCGGTTTCTTCCGGGCGGCGGGCATCGACCGGCAATCGTCGTCGTTGACCAGCGGCAGCCTCAATGTGGGAGCGCCCTACTCCACTGGGGAATGCCGTGAAGGCAACAGCGTGGCCATCCATGCGCCGCAAGCAGGTGCCGAGGTGGCGTACCTCGGTGAAAACATGGAGGTGTCGTTCTCCGTCGGGCCTGCAGATCCGTCTCGCGCTGCTCCCACCGGATCGGTGGAAGTGACGCTGCAGGGCGCCAGCTGCGTCGCCCAACTGATCGACGGTGCAGGGCGTTGCAGCGTTCTCGTCACCAGTGCGGCGTGGTCGCAGATCGTCACGGTGAAGTATCTCGGCGACACGGTCTACCGCGATTCTCAGTCCACGGTTCTGGTCCATGCCGGCGGCCTCTCCTGGAACAATGCCATCAAGCTGACCAGCGGCTCATGCACGCTCAGCTCCCCCGACAGTTCCGAACAGCTTGTCGAGCTTCACGGAACCGCATCGGGCGAGGTGGGTGCAAGGGTCGTCGCGCGGTTGGAATCAGACATTGCAGGTTCGGCCGGCTCCAGTAGCTACGCGTCATGCCCGGGGTGGACGGGCTTCGGCATCATCGATGGCCTTTGGCAAGGCTGCATACGCAGGCCCGATGAATCACCGATCACTACCTGGTCAGCGAAGATAACCCGCAACGGGCATACCGGCGTCCGGGCAGAACTGCTGGAGTGGCACCCGATGCCTTCGCACTTCCCGCAGCCGCTGGCCCTCGTCCGGCAGGCTGCCGTACCCTGCCCCGGCTCCATCACCTACCCGTAGCGGCTCGATGCACTTCGACATTCTCGTTCCCGAGGCCTCGAGGAACATCGCCCAGGTGCTCGGCTTCGGCCGCACCTACCTGGCCGCCAAGGGGGTTCCAGCGGACACCCTCCGCGCGGCTGCACCCGCATCGCGTACCGCGACGCCGGCGTCGATCCGCTCGACGATCCGGCGCTGGCCGATGAGTTCGATCTCGTCGTCGTGCTTGGCGGCCCGATCGGCGACGAAGACGGCGCGGTCTATCCCTTCCTGGCCGACGAGCTGCGCCTGATCGAACGACACCTCGCCCAGCATCGGCCACTGCTGGGCGTCTGCCTGGGGGCGCAGTTGATGGCCAAGGCGTTGGGCGCCCGGGTGAAGCCGATGGCGCATGGCCGCAAGGAGATCGGCTTCGGCCCGATCGAGCTGACCGATGCCGGCCGCGCCTCGCCGCTGGCCGCCTTGCCGCCGGGCCCGCCGGTGCTGCATTGGCACGGCGACCAGTTCGAGCTGCCGCCAGGCCTGCCGAGCCTGGCCGCCACGGCGCTGTGCCCGCACCAAGCCTTCATGCCCCTGGCCGGCCGCCCTCGCCTTGCAGTTCCACCTGGAGGCCGATCCGCGCCGCATCGAGCAATGGCTGATCGGGCATGCGGGCGAGCTCAGCCAGGCCGGGGTCGACATCGCGGCATTGCGCCGCGAGGCCGTGCAGCATGGCGGCGCGCTGGCCGCGGGCCTGGTGGATGCCTGGCTGGGGGGCTTTCAGGCCACGACGTAGCGCCCCGGCGTGGTCCCCATCGCCTTGCGGAACATCGTGATGAAGCTGCCCGAGCTCTCGTAGCCCAGCCGGTCCGCGACCTGCTGGACCGACGAGCCGATGCCCAGCCATTTCACCGCCAGCATCAGGTGGAGCTGCTGGCGCCAGCGGCCGAAGCTCATGCCGGTTTCCCTGGCGAGCAGGCGCGCCATCGTCCGCTCGCTCAGGCCGGCGCGCTGCGCCCAGGTCTGCGTCGTTCCGCGGTCGGCCGGGTCATCGATGATCATCTCGACGATCTTGCGCAGGCGCGCATCCACCGGCATCGGCAGGTGCAGGTGGCCGGTGGGCGCCGCACCGATCTCGTCGACCAGCAGCGTGGTCAGGCGCGCGTCCATGCCCTGCTCCTCATAGAGCGTCGGCAGCGTCGAGGAGCGGATCACCAGCTCGCGCAGCAGCGGCGTCGTCGACAGTGCACAGCAGGCCGACGGGAGATTCGATGCGGCTGCCGGGTCGATGAAGACGACGTAGCCCTCCATCTCGCCGGCACCGGTCACCTTGTGCGACACGCCACCGGGTATCCAGATCGCCCCTTGCGGCGGCACGAGCCAGAAGCCGCCCTCCACCTCGCAGGTCAGCACCCCGCGCATCAGCAACAGCAGCTCGCCCTTGCGGTGGTTGTGGAAATCCATCTCGTGCCGCTGGCCGGGGCTCTCGATCACGGCACCGATGCTCAGCACCGGGCGCGGCACGAGATCCGGATCCGCCCAGTCGGCGGCAAGCTCACTCAGAAGGGGCATGGGGGAACGATGACGATTGGCAGGATCTCCGAAGATTCTGGCATTGCCGCGCAATGCGCTCGCAAGAGCCCCTCCGTACGATGTGCCGTCACCCTTTGGAGCACACGAGACCATGGATTCATTGAGCACGGGCCGCGGCGCCCGGACGCTGCAGCACCTCTTCACCGAAGCGGAGCAGGCCGACCGGCCCTTGATGGCGCAGTTCGTCGATGCGCCGCATCCCGAGCAGCTGATCGCGGACACCATCGCCCACCACTTCGCCGAAGAGCGCCGCGACCTGCGCGGCTTCTACCGCGGCTACGCCGACAACTTCCTGAACGTGGCGCCGGAATATGGCCGCTTTCTCTACCAATGCGCCCGGGCCCGCAAGGCGACGCGGATCGTCGAGTTCGGCACGTCGATGGGCGTCTCGACGATCCACCTGGCCGCTGCCCTGCGCGACATGGGGGGCGGCCGCCTGATCGGCACCGAGCTGGAGCCCGGCAAGGCTGCGCGCGCACGGGCCAACCTCGAGGCGGCGGGGCTCGCCGACCTGGTCGAGATCCGCGTGGGCGATGCGCGCGAGACGCTCGCCGATGTCGGTGGCGAGATCGACCTGGTGCTGCTCGACGGGGCATTCAGCCTGTACCTGCCGGTGCTGAAGCTGCTGGAACCGCACCTGAAGACCGGCACGCCCATCCTCGCGGAGAACGCCTTCGATCACGGCAACGAGTACTTGGCCTACGTGCGCGATCCGGCGAACGGCTACCTCTCGCAGCCGATCCCGATCAGCGAGGGCCGGGGCAACGAGTTCAGCGTGTTCACGCGATGAGTTGGGGCCGTTCGCTGATGCGCATGCTGATGAAGCAGGCGCGGGTCGTGGCGGTCGAGCCCGTTTCCGAAAGCTTCCGGCTGATCACGCTGGAGAGTCCGGAGTTCAAGGGCATCCAATGGGTTCCGGGGCAGAAGGTGCAGATCGCGATGGGATCGGCGTTCGTCGCACGGACCTTCACGCCGATCGAGTGGGACGCGGCCGCGGGGCGGACGCGGATCCTGGGCTATGCGCATGGCCATGGGCCCGGAAGCGCTTGGGTCCGTGAGGTCAGTCCCGGCGATGCGTGCGATGTCTTCGGGCCGCGGGCATCGCTCGATGTCGGCAATGCACGCATGCCTGCCGTGATCGGCGACGAGACCTCGATCGGCCTGGCCTGCGCGCTCGGTGGCCAACGCCGCCCCGCGACCCTGCCCTGCCTGTTCGAAGTGAAAGCCGCTGCCCCTGTCCGCGAGGTGATCGCGCGGCTGCATCTGGACGCGGCGGAGTTGTTCGAGTGCAAGGAAAACGACGCGCACCTGGAAGACATCCAGCAGCGTCTGGCAGCCCTCGCGGCCACCGGCTCGGCCTTCGTGTTGACAGGCAAGGCCTCGACCATCCAGCACCTGCGCCGAGCGCTGAAGGACTCGGGCGTCGCTTCGTCTCGCGTCTTGACCAAGGCGTACTGGGCACCGGGAAAGACTGGCCTGGATTGAACTCTCGTGTTCGGTGCCGGAAAGTCAGCCCTGGGTGCGCCCACGCCCCAGCGCACTGAGCACCACCAGCTTGACCGCCAGCTTCGCGGCCGCCACCGTCGGCCGGTAGCGCCACGATTCGCGCAGCCGCTCGCGTGCCGCCGGCAACTGGCGAGCCCACATCAGGTCGCGCGCGTAGCCCAGCGTGGTGGCCACGCGGGCATCGCGAAACTCCTTCGCGAAATGGCGGGCCTCCTCCGGATGCTCCTGCTCGAACTTGGCATACACCTTCAGCCTGTTGCCGGTGTCGATGTTCCGGCTGAGCGAGCCCGGCGTGGCGGTCACGTTCACCAGCGGCTGCGCCACCTCGACGATCGTGGTGGACACCGCCACGCGCAACGCGAAGTCGATGTCCTCGCCGGTCTTGAGCGTGGTGTCGAAGTCTCCGGCCGCCGTGCGCGCCTCGGTGCGCAGCACCACGTTGGAGCCCATCATGCCGCCCATCAGCAGGTCGGGCAGCCGCAGCATGCCGTTCACCACCCCGGGCTTGGGCGGTGCGATGCCGATCTCCGAGCCGTCGGGGCGCACGCCGCGCGCGCGGGTGCAGCACGCGGCACCCGCACCGGGCACCGCCTCGATGGTGTTCACCGCCGTCTCCAGCCAGCGCGGATCCCAGTGATCGTCTGAATCGAGCAGCGCCACGTAGTCGCCGGTCACCTGCGGGAACGCCGTGTTGCGTGCGCTGGACACACCGCCGTTGGTCTTCGGGATGTACTGCACCGGCGCCGGCAACTCGCGCACCAGCTCGGCGGTGTTGTCGGTGGAACCGTCGTCGACCACGATGACCTGGTGCGGCGGCAGCGTCTGCGCCAGCGCGGATCGTGCCGCGCGCACCACGTCCAGCGCACGGTTGTAGGTCGGGATCACGACCGAGACCCTGGCTCCCCGGCCGCTGCGCTCCCGAGCGAACCCGGCCAGGTCATCGACCCGGCGATCAGCCGTCTTGCTGCTCATGGCATCCCTCCCCAGGGCTGACACCTGGTCGTGTCGACTCAGGTTGAGCAGTAGATTAATTGTCGATGTGGCCGAATTCAATCGGCCGGGAACGATTATCGATAATTGTCAGGAATCGAGGTTGAAGGCCGCAATTTCCGCTCAGCCCCGCGCGAAGAACGCCTCCACCAGGCGAACCCAGTACGTCCCGCCCACCGGCAGCAATGCATCGTTGAAGTCGTAATTCGGGTTGTGCAATTCGCACGGCCCCATGCCGTGGTATGTGGCCTCGCGGTGCCCGCCGCCGCCGTTGCCGACGAACAGGTACGTGCCCGGCACCTTCTGCAGGTAGAACGAGAAGTCCTCGGCGCCGCCGTGCTGCGGCGTGTTGCCGTCGACCTTGTCGGCACCGAAGGTGTCTTGCGCCACCTTCATCGCGAAATCGGTCTGCGCGTCCCAGTTCACCAGCGGCGGGTAGGCACGGTGGAACTTCAGTTCGCCGGTGCCGCCGTGCACCTGCGGCAGCACCTCGGCGATGCGCCGCATGTTGGCCTCGATCTCGTCCAGCACCTCGGTGCTGAAGGTGCGTACCGTGCCGCGGATCACCGCCTCGCCCGGCAGCACGTTGTACGCATCGCCCGCATGGATCTGCGTGACGCTCACCACCGCCACGTCGATCGGATTCTTGTGGCGCGAGATCAGCGTCTGCAGCGCTCCCACCATCTCGGCCGCGATGACGATCGTGTCGACCGCCTTGTGCGGCTGCGCCGCATGCCCGCCGGTGCCGCGCACGATGATGTCGAAGCGGTTGCTCGACGCCATCGTCGGCCCCTTGCGGAACGCGAAATGCCCCGCCTCGAAGCCCGGCATGTTGTGGATGCCGTAGATCTCCTCGCACGGGAAGCGGTCGAACAGGCCGTCGTCCATCATCGCCTTGGCGCCAGCGTTGCCGCCCTCCTCCGCCGGCTGGAAGATGAAGTTCACAGTGCCTTCGAAATCGCGGTGCGTGGCCAGGTAGTGCGCCGCGCCCAGCAGCATCGCGGTGTGCCCGTCATGCCCACAGCCGTGCATGCGCCCCGGTTCCTTCGAGGCATGCAGGAAGCGGTTGTGCTCCGGCATCGGCAGCGCGTCCATGTCGGCGCGCAGGCCGATCGCGCGCTCGCCGGGGCCGCGCGTGCCGTGCAGCACGCCCACCACGCCGGTCTGGCCGAGCCCGCGGTGCACCTCGATGCCCCACGCCGCCAGGCGCTCGGCCACCAGGTCGGAGGTGCGCGTCTCCTTGAAGGCCAGTTCGGGGTGCGCGTGGATGTCGCGGCGCAGCGCGGTGAACTCGGCGTGCTTGTCTTCGATCTCGGCGATGAGCGTCATGTGACCTGGTCCTTCACGTAGTCGGCAATCTCACGGGAGACGGCGCTGAGCGCAGCCTGCAAGGCGGTGAAGCCGGCACTGCGCTCGCGCGTCGTCTCGTTCATGTAGAGCCCGCGGTGGATCTCCACCTGCAGGCTGTGGCGGCGCTCGGCCGGCCGGCCGAGCCGGGCGATCAGCGCCACGCCCTTGAACGGGTCGTTCAGCGCCACGCTGAAGCCGCGCCGGCGCAGCGCCTCGGCCACCAGCGCGGTGAACTCGGGCGCCGCGGTGCTGCCGTCGCGATCGCCCAGCACGAAATCGGCCAGCGGATGGTCGCTCTGGATCTGCAGGCCTTCATACGAATCGGCGGGCATCGAGTGCAGGTTCAGGTGCCACACCGCGCCGAAGCGCGCATGCGCCGCCTCGATCTGCTCGCGCATCGCGGCATGGTACGGCGCGTGGTACGCATCGATGCGCCGCTGCACCTCGGCCACCGGCAGCTTGCGGGCGTAGATCGGCCACTTGCCGCTCTTGCCCGCATCGCGCCAGATCAGGCCGATGCCCAGGCGCGTCTTCTCGCTCGGGCGCAGCGGCGTCGGCCACGGCTCGGCCAGCATCCCGGGGTCGATGTCGTCGATGTCGCGGTTCGGGTCGATGTAGGCGCGCGGGAAATTCGCCGCGAGCAGCGTGGCACCGACCGACGGCAGCGCCTGCCACAGCACGTGCACGTCGGTGTCCTCGGCGCCGCGCAGCTGCTCGAAGGGCACGACGTGGCCGAAGTCGTCGGGGTACTGCACGCCGCTGTGCGGCGAATCGCAGATGAGCGGCACCGCGTCACCTTCGGGCAGGCGCAGCGTGAAGGGCGGGATGGATTCAGTCATGGCGCGGGATCGTTGAGGTGGCATGCGCTGGTGTGGCCAGGCTGCAGTGGGCGCAGCACCGGTGCCTCGACCTGGCAGCGCGGCATCGCATGCGGGCAGCGCGGATGGAAGGCGCAACCCGGGGGAGGCGCCAGCGGCGATGGCAATTCCCCCTGGATGGGCAGGTACGCGCGGCGGGTGGTGTCCAGCCTCGGCAGCTCGGCCAGCAGCGCCTGCGTGTAGGGGTGGTTCGGCGCGCTGAAGATCGTCTCGGTCGTCGCCACCTCGACGATGCGGCCCAGGTACATGATCACGACGCGGTCCGACACGTGCCCCACCACGCCCAGGTTGTGGCTGATGAAGAGGTAGGTCAGCTCGAACTCGCGGCGCAGCGCGAGGAACAGGTTCAGCACCTGCGCCTGGATCGACACGTCGAGCGCCGCCACCGCCTCGTCGCAGACGATCAGCCGCGGCTTCAGCGCGAGCGCACGCGCGATGCCGATGCGCTGGCGCTGCCCGCCCGAGAACTGGTGCGGATAGCGCTGCGCGTAGCCGGGGTCGAGCCCCACCTGGCGCATCAAGCCCTCGACGTACTCGGCCTTCTGCGATGCCTTCACGAGCCCGTGCACCACCGGCGCCTCGCCGACGATGTCCATCACCCGCATGCGCGGGTTCAGCGAGGCCATCGGGTTCTGGAAGATCATCTGCACGCCCAGCCCCCAGGCGCGGCGCTCGGCGGCGTCCATCGCGGCCACCGGCTTGCCGAGGAAGCTGACGCTGCCCTCGGTCGGCGGCGTGATGCCGGCGATCACGCGGCCCAGCGTCGACTTGCCGCAGCCGGATTCGCCGACCACGCCGATCACCTCGCCAGGCCGGATCTCGAGGTCGACGCCGG
Organism: Rhizobacter sp. P2_H3; assembly: GCF_056403355.1. Lineage (NCBI taxonomy): Bacteria > Pseudomonadati > Pseudomonadota > Betaproteobacteria > Burkholderiales > Sphaerotilaceae > Rhizobacter > Rhizobacter sp. P2_H3. The sequence goes on from NZ_JBFUFQ010000009.1 coordinate 19,501, forward strand.
CCACCGCCTGCACCACCGACGCGCGGTGGCCGGCCCCCAGCAGGTTGGCGATGCGTCCGGCCAGGTCGATGTCCTGCACGAAGCGCTTGGAGACGCCGCGCAGCTGCAGCAGCGGCGCGGTCGTGCTCACGGAGGCGGGTTCGAGAACGGTGGTGTCCATGCGGTGTTCAGGCCGGCTCGGGCGTCAGCATGTTCCAGCAGCGCACCGTCTTGCCTGCGGGGCCGGGCGCGGCCTGCGGCACCGCGAGGCAGGCGTCGCTCGCGTGGCCGCAGCGCGGCCTGAAGGCGCAGCCCTGCGGCAGGTTCAGCAGCGAGGGCGTCATGCCGGGGATCTGCCGCAGCAGCGTGCCGTGCGTGGCGCGCGTCGGGATCGAATCGATCAGGCCGCGCGTGTACGGGTGCGACGGATTGCCGATCACGTCGGCCGTCGCGCCGCTCTCGACGATGCGCCCGGCATACATCACCGCGATGCGGTCGGCCAGGCCGGACACCACCGCCAGGTCGTGCGTGATCCACATCATCGCAGTACCGGTCTCGCGGCACAGCTTCTGCACCTCGTACAGGATCTGCGCCTGGATCGTCACGTCGAGCGCGGTCGTCGGCTCGTCGGCGATCAGCAGTTTCGGGCGGTTCAGCAGCGCGATCGCAATCGCCACGCGCTGGCGCATGCCGCCCGAGAGCTGGTGCGGATAGGCCTTCAGGCGCTCGCCGGGCGACGGGATGCCGACCATCGCGAGCGCGTCGCGGGCCCGGGCGAGCGCGGCCTGCGCACTCACCTTCTCGTGCGCATGGATCGCCTCGACCATCTGCGTGTCGACGCGCAGCACCGGGTTCAGCGTCATCATCGGATCCTGGAAGATCATCGCGATCTCCTTGCCGCGCAGCGCCTGCAGCCGGCGCTCCGGCGCGCCCACCAACTCCTCATCGAGGTAGCGGATGTGGCCGCCGACGATGCGCCCGGGCGGATCGATCAGCCCGAGGATCGAGAAGCCGGTGATGCTCTTGCCCGAGCCCGATTCGCCGACCAGGCCGAGCACCTCGCCGGCCTCGATGCGCAGGTCGACGCCGTCGACCGCCTTCACCACGCCGCCGTGCGTGAAGAAGTGGGTCTGCAGGCCCTGGACGTCGAGGACGGTCATGGTGGAGGGAATCGTCAATGTGCGTTGCGCGGGTTCAGGATGTCGCGCAGGTGGTCGCCCACCAGGTTGATGCCGACGATCGCCAGCGCCAGCGCGATGCCGGGGAAGAACGAGATCCAGTAGTTGCCCGACAGCAGGAACTCGTAGCCGTTGGCGATCAGCATGCCGAGCGAGGGTTCGGTCACCGGCACGCCGACGCCGAGGAAGGACAGCGTCGACTCCAGCGCGATGGCATGCGCCAGGTCGATGGTGGCGATCACGATCAGCGGCGGCAGGCAGTTGGGCAGCATATGGCGCAGCAGCACGCGCGGCCAGCCGAGCGACATGCATTGCGCCGCCTCGATGTATTCCTTTGCGCGCTCCACCAGCGCGGCACCGCGCGCGGCCCGCGCGAAATAGGCCCATTGCACGATGACGAGCGCGAGGATCACCTTGTCGACGCCCTTGCCGAGGATGGCCAGCAGGATCAGCGCGACCAGGATCGCCGGGAACGACAGCTGGATGTCGACGATGCGCATCAGCAGCGCATCGATCCACCCGCCGAAGTAGGCCGCCGCCAGCCCGACCGCGCTGCCGATGGCCAGCGCCGCCGCGACCGAGACGCCGCCCACCAGCAGGCTGGTGCGCAGCCCGTAGAGGATGGCCGACAGCAGGTCGCGGGCCTGGCCGTCGGTGCCCAGCCAGTAGGTCATCGTGCCGGCGGCGTCGCGGCTGCCGGGCGGCAGCTTCGAGTCGAAGATGTCGAGCTTGCCGATGTCGTACGGGTTCTGCGGCGCGATCCACGGCGCGAACACGGCGGCGAACAGCGCCAGCGCCAGCAAGGCCAGGCCGAACAGCGCCAGGCGGTCGGCCATGAACTCGCGGCGCAGGCGCTGCCATGGCGTTTCGGGCGGTGGCAGGAGAGCCGATGGCAAGGTGTCGGCCGTCATGCCTTGGCTCCCTGCAACCGCACGCGCGGGTCGAGCACCGAGTAGAGAACGTCCACCAGCAGGTTCAGCATCACGAGGAAGAACACGATCAGGATCAGGTAGGCGACGACCACCGGCCGGTCGAGCGTGATGATCGAGTCGAGCAGCAGCTTGCCCATGCCGGGCCACGCGAAGATGGTCTCGGTGACCACCGCGAACGCGACCACCTGGCCGAACTCCAGCCCGCCCACCGTGACGATCGGCACCATGATGTTCTTCAGCAGGTGCACCCGCAGGATGCGGCTCCAGCCGACGCCCTTGGCGCGCGCGAACTTGATGTAGTCCATCGGCAGCGCCTCGCGCGTGGCGGCGCGCGTCACGCGGATGATCAGCGCGCTCTTCGCGAGCGCGATCGTCACGGCCGGCAGCAGCAGGCGCGACCAGCCGTCGAGCGTCAGCACGCTGAGATCGAGCGGCCCGAGGTGCACCGTGGCGCCGCGCCCGCTCGCCGGCAGCCAGCCGAGCTGCACCGCGAACACCATAATCAGCATCAGCCCGACCCAGAAATTGGGCAGCGAGAAGCCGAGCACCGAGCCGGCCATGATGCCGCGCGCACTCAGCGCCTGCGGCCGCAGGCCTGCCCAGATGCCGAGCGGAATGCCCACCAGCACCGACAGGCCCATCGACACCAGCGCGAGCTCCAGCGTGGCCGGCATGCGCTCCAGGATCAGGCCCATCGCCGACTGCCCGGTCAGGAAGCTCTTGCCGAAATCGAGCCGCAGCGCATGCGACATGAAGATGCCGTACTGCTGCCACAGCGGCTTGTCGAGGCCGAAGCTGGCGCGGATCTCGGCGCGGTCCTGCTCGGTGGCCTCGGCGCTGGCCATCATCGAGACCGGGTCGCCGACCACGTAGAGGCCGACGAAGACCAGGCCCGACATCACGGCCATGACGAGCACCGCCTGCAGCAGGCGGCGGATGATGAAAGCCGACATCAGCGTGGTTCGACTACTTGGCCGRCACCGCGTACTGGACCATCGTCTGCTGGTCGGCGCGGCCCTTGAAGCTGACGTTCTTCTTCATCGCCCACACCGAGTGCTCGAAGTGGATCGGCAGCATCGCGAAATCGGCCATCGCGAGTTCGCTGGCCTTCGCGAGCGTCGCGGCGCGTGCGGCGTCGTCCATCTGGGCGGACGCCTCGGCGACCAGCTTGTCCATCGCCGGGTTCGAGTAGCGGGCGCGGTTGGTGGTGCCCAGGCCCTTGTCCTTGTCGGGCGTGACCAGCAGCGCGATCAGCGTGTTCGACATCTCCCCGGTCGCGGTGCCCCAGCCTGCGAGGTAGGCGCTGTAGGTGTAGGTGTCGCGGTTCTTGAAGAACACGGCCGGCGCGTTGGCATCGATCGAGGTCTTCACGCCGATGCGCGTCCACATGGCGGCCAGCGTCTGCGCCACCTTGCTGTCGTTGATGTAGCGCCCGTTCGGCGTGCCCAGCACCAGCGTGAAGCCGTCGGGGTAGCCGGCCTCCTTCAGCAGCGCCTTGGCCTTCTCGGGATCGGGCTTGGCGGCGGTGACGAGGTTCTTGCTGGCGCCGAACATCGGGTACGGCAGCAGCTGCGCGGCCGGCGTGGCCACGCCGCCCATCGTGCGCGAGACCAGCGCCGTGCGGTCGACGGCGAGCGAGAGCGCTTCGCGCACGCGCTTGTCGAGCAGCGGGTTCTTGCCAATGGGCCCGCCCGCCGCGGCGGTGATGCCCGGCGTGCTGTCGCCGTTCTGGTCGAGCGCCACGTAGATGATGCGGTTCGACGCCTTGGTCTCCACCGTGAGCTTGGGCTCCTTGCGCAGGCGCTCCAGGTCATCGGTCGGCGGATCCTCGGCGAGGTCGACATCGCCGGCGAGCAGCGCGGCGACACGTGCGGCCGGGTTGCTGATCGGGCGGTAGATGACCTTGTCCCACGCCGGTGCCTTGCCCCAGTAGTGCGGGTTGCGCTCGAAGATGATCTCCGAGCCGCGCTTCCACGAGACGAACTTGTACGGGCCGGTGCCCACCAGGCCGGTGCCGGCGTTCAACTCGGTGGTGGTCTTGCCTTCGGGGGCCGAGCCTGCCGCGGCCTTGGCCGACATGATGGGCAGGCCGACCATGTTGATCGCGAGCAGCGGGTACGGCTCGGTGGTGGTGATGCGCACCGTCAGCGGATCGGGGGCCTCGATCTTCTCGACCTTCTGCAGGTAGACCTTGAACGACGACGGGCTGTTGGGCACCTTCGGCACGCGGTCCATCGTGAACAGCACGTCGGCCGCGGTCATCGGCGAGCCGTCGGAGAACTTGACGTTGGGCCGCAGCTTGAAGGTCCAGACCTTGCCGTCGGCCTTCCAGGATTCGGCGAGGCAGGGCTCGGGCTTGAGGTCGGCATCGACGCAGACCAGCGGTTCGAACAGCGTCTGCGAGAGCTGGATGTTCGGCGTCAGCGCGTGGTACTGCGGGTCCATCGAGGTGGGCTCGGTCTTCAGCGCCACCACGAGGTCGCGGGCCGAGGCGCCGCTGGAGAAGGAGGCACCGGCGACGAGCGCGGCGGCGGTCAGCAGGGAGCGGCTGACTTGCCCGAGGGAAATACTTCCTGGCATGTGGGTGCTCTGCAGTACGTGACGATGAAGCTGGGGACGCTAGCAAGAAGCGATCCAAGGGGCAACTCGTCCCTTCCCTACCTTTGTGCCTTGCGCGACTGGCGCGTCACGTACTCGCGCAGCACCCCATCCATGCGTGACTGCCAGCCATCGCCGGTGGCCCGGAAAAACGCCAGCACCTCCTGGCTGTAGCGAACGGACACCAGTTGCTTCGGGTTCTCCACCTTCGGCCGACCGCGCAGGGTTCGCAACGGAACCATGGCCTTCAATTGCTTGGCCGTCAGGGGCTGCGCATCCGGGTCGGCCTTGGCCGCCGCGGTGATGGCTCTGTCTTCTGCTGCAGTCGGAACTGCAATCACGGGTCGCTTAACTGCTTTCGACATAGTGGTTGACCTCCTGGCGATTGGCCCTGCGCAAGCTGATGATGCGCCGCACGTCCCCACGATCGACAAAGGCAACGTAGTAGAGCGTGTTGGTCTCGGGGGCCAGCGCAATCATGCGCAGTTCGAGGTACTCGAAGCGATCGTCGACCCAGACCAGTGCGGCGTCCCAGTCAAGTTCAGCCGCCAAGGCCAGCGAGACACCGTGCTTGGCGTTGTTCTCGCGGTCCTTGGACGGATCGAACTCGATTCGCATCATTTACTGTAGCTACAGTAAATATGAATGTCAAACGGATTTCTCATCGGATGACCGAGCATTCGGGCCGCTCGCCGACCCGCCATCGGCGACCTGCTCGCGCAGGGCATCACCGACGCGTCGGTTTTCTACAAGATCGCCCGGCAGCGTTGCGAGACAGTGAAGGCCTCCCCACTGACCACCACCAGGAGCCACGATGAACACCACGAACACCACGATCCGCCCGTTCCGCATCGAGATCGCGCAAGCGCAGATCCTCGACCTGCAGCGCCGCCTCGCGGCCACGCGCTGGCCGCAACCGGTGGACCCGGGCTTCGGCCATGGCCAGTCGCTGGCGCTGGTGCGCGAGCTGGCCGCGTACTGGGCCGACGGATTCGACTGGCGCGCACAAGAGGCGCGCTTGAACCGCCATCCGCAGTTCATCACCGAGATCGACGGCCAGACCGTCCACTTCATCCACGTGAAGTCGAAGGAGCCCAACGCCTTCCCGTTGATCCTGACGCATGGCTGGCCCAGCTCGCCGGCAGAGTACCTGGACCTGATCGGCCCGCTCACCGACCCGCGCGGCCACGGCCTCGATGCGTCGATCGCGTTCGACCTGGTGATCCCGTCGGTGCCGGGCATGGGGCTGTCGTCGCCGCTCGCCGCCACCGGCTGGGACGCGGCCCGCACCGCGGCGGCCTGGGACACGCTGATGAAGCGCCTGGGCTACACCCGCTATGGCGCGCAAGGCGGCGACGTGGGCGCGCTGATCGCGCGCGAGCTGGGCATCCTCGCGCCCGCGGGCCTGGCCGGCGTCCACCTGCAGCAGGTGTTCGCCTTCCCCAACGGCAGCCCCGGCGAGATGGACGGGCTGTCCGCGTTCGAGATGGAAGGCTTCAAGACCCTGGAGTACTTCCGCAAGTACGCCGGCTACGTCGACATCCAGTCCAAGCGCCCCGGCACGCTGGCCTACGGGCTGGTCGATTCGCCGGTCGCCCTGCTGTCATGGAATGCCGAGCTGTTCTTCGGCTTCGAAGGGGAACGCGTCGCCGAGGTCGACCGCGATCGCTTCCTGACGCACGTGTCGCTCTACTGGTTCACCGGCACCGGCGGGCAGGCCGCGGAGTTCTATCGGGCCAACGCCGCCAGCGGTGCCGGCTACCGCGAGCTGCCCAACCCCACGCCGACCGCCGTGGCCGTGTTCCCGAATGACTTCCGCTCGGTCCGCAACTTCGTGGCCCGCTCCCACACCCGGGTGCTACAGTGGTCCGAGATGCCGCGCGGCGGCCATTTCGCCAACGAGACCGACCCCGACCTCGTCGCCGATGACCTGCGCCGCTTCTTCGTCGGACTGCAGGCGCAAGATGCCCCTCACGGAAGCAACGATCACTGAGGAAGAGCGCACGGCGGACTCGCCCCTGGTGGCGAAGGTCCGCAGTGCCCGCTACAGCGGCGACACGCGCGAAGTGGCCCTGCCCGACGGCTCCTGGGACCTGCTGTTCGTGCGCCGCGGCGGCGGCCCGCTGATGGTCATCCAGACCGGGCAGATCGCGGCGCCGCTGCCCGTGGACAGCCGGGCCGGCGACGAGATGCTGACGATCGCCTTCAAGCCCGAGGTCTACATGCCCCGCCTGCCGGGGCGATTGACGTTCAACCAGGGCGTGCCGTGCCCGGTCGAGGCGGATCGCAGTTTCTGGATCGGCCCCGAACGTTTCGAGGTGCCCCGCTTCGACAACGTCGAAGCGTTCGTGTCCGCGCTGGCGCGCAAGGGCCTGCTGGAGCGTGACCCGGTGGTCTCGCGGGCGCTGCAGGGCGCGCGCCAGCGGCTCGACGAGCGCAGCATCCAGCGCCACTTCGCAGAAGTGACCGGCCTCGGCCTGAAGGCCTTCCGGCAGATCGCCCGGGCCCACGAGGCCGCGCGGCTGCTGCGCCTGGGACAGGCGCCGTCGCAGGTCGCCGCCGAACTCGAATTCACCGACCAGGCCCACCTGACACATTCGCTGAAGCGATTCCTCGGGCAGACCCCGCGGCAGATCGCCAGGCCATGAGGAGATGACCATGCGCATCGCATTCCGCCTGCTGGCCCGCCCGCTGTTCTGCATGTTGTTCGCGGCGCACCTGGGCGCCTCGGCGGTGGAGATCGTGCGCATTCCGAAACCCGAGTTCGAGGGGGACCGCCGCTACGACTACCCGCTGCAACTGCTGCAGCTCGCGCTGTCGAAGAGCGGCACCGAGTACCGGATCCAGACGGCCGAGATCGCGATGAACCAGGAGCGGCAGGTGCTGGAAATCGAGGCCGGCCGGACGATCGACGTCGGCCCGATCCCCAGTTCCGCCGAACGCGAGGCGCGCCTGCTGCCGATCTACATCCCGATCAACAAGGGCCTGCTCGGCTGGCGCCTGGGCCTGATCCGCAAGGGCGAGCAGGGCCTGGTGGCCGGCGTCAACACGCTGGACGACCTGAAGCGGCTGCGGCTCGCGCAGGGACAGGAGTGGCCGGACACGCAGATCCTGCGCGCCAACGGCATCGACGTGATCACGGCGCCGAAGTACGAAGGCCTGTTCAAGATGCTCACCGGCAAGCGCTTCGACTACTTCCCGCGCAGCATGATGGAGATCTGGGACGAGCAGGCCCTCAATGCCGAGACGCTGGAAGTGGAGCCGCACCTCGCCCTGCACTACTTCTACGACTCCTACTTCATGGTGAACCGACAGAACACCAGGCTCGCGAAAGACATCCGCGACGGGCTGGAGAAAGCCATCGCCGACGGCTCGTTCGACAAGGTCTTCCAGGACTACTTCGGCGAGCGGCTGCGCAAGGCACGGCTGGACAAGCGCACGGTGATCGAGCTGCGCAACCCGCTGCTGACGCCGGGAACGCCGTCGAACCGGCCGGAGCTGTGGTACGACGCCAAGCGCGGCCGCTGAAGCTCGCACCGAGGCCGGCGTTCAGCCCAGCGCCACCAGCTCGGCCATGACCGGGCGAAGCAGCCGGTCGACGTTGCGCAGCAGCGGCTCGAGGCCGGCGTCGTCGAGCTCGTCCAGGCAGGCGCGCTCCAGTTCCGTCGCCGCCTGGTGGACGCCCCGCACGGCCAGCGTGCCGGCGACGTTCTTCAGGTCGTGCGCCATGCGCATCGCGGTCGCCGTGTCGCCGCTCGCGCGGGCGGCCCGGAAGCGTTGCGCGAAGTCCGTCTCCCGGTCGCGGAACATGCGCATCAGGCGCAGGTACAGGTCTTCGTCGCCCATCGTGGCGGCGATGCCGGCCGGGCGGTCGATCGACGGGGGGTCGTCGGGCGCCGCGGCCGGGTGGATCCAGCGCGCGAGGGTGGCGAAGAGTTCGTTCACGTTGATCGGCTTGGCGACGTGGTCGTTCATGCCGGCGGCCAGCACCTTGTCGCGGTCGCCGACCAGCGCGTTGGCGGTCATCGCGATCACCGGCAGATCGCGCCACTGCGGCTGCTGGCGCAGCGCGCGCGTGGCGGCGTAGCCGTCCATCACCGGCATCTGGCAGTCCATCAGCACGCCGTCGAAACGCTGGCGCGCCAGCATCGCCAGCGCCTCGCGGCCGTCGCAGGCCACGCTGACCGTGATGTCGGCATCGCCCAGCACGCTCAAGGCGATCTCGCGGTTGATCGCGTTGTCCTCCACCAGCAGGATGTGCGCGCCGCGCAGGTGCGCCTGGTGCCCGAGCAAGGCCTCCTGGCGCTGCATCGCGCGCGGTGCGCGCGCCCGTGCCAGCCCCAGCGCCTCGCCGCAGGCGTCGAACAGCGACGAGGGCGTGACCGGCTTCGTCAGCAGCGCGCCGACGCTGACCTGCTGCTGCACCAGCTGCCGCTGCGCATCATCGCGGCTGAAAGCCGTCACCATCAGCACGGTGGGCGCCGCATGGCGCCGGCCTTCCTCCTGGCCCAGCAGGCGCGCGCATTCGACGCCGTCGAGCCCGGGCATCTTCCAGTCGAGCAGCACCAGCCCGTAGGGCCGGTCGTCGGCGTCCGCCCGCTGCGCCATCTGCAAGGCGGCACGGCCATCGGCGGCGGTGTCGACGTCGAGGCCGAGCGATGTGCACATGCCGGCCAGCAGCTCGCGCGCGCTGGCGTTGTCGTCGACCACCAGCGCGCGGCGGCCGGGCAGGCTGCCTTCGCGCGACGGTGCCTCGGCCGGCTCGGGCTGCAGGCCGAAGCGCAGCGTGAAGTGGAAGCTGCTGCCGCGGCCCGGCGCGCTGTCGACGCTGATCTCGCCGCCCATCAGCTGCACCAGGTGGCGGCTGATCGACAACCCGAGGCCGGTGCCGCCATAGCGCCGGCTGGTCGACGAGTCGGCCTGCGTGAAGGGCTGGAACAGGCGCTGCCGCTCGTCGGGCGTCATGCCGATGCCGGTGTCGCGCACCTCGAAGCGCAGGTCGATGCAGTGCGCCTCGCGCCCGGCGACCGCGATCGCGACGATCACCTCGCCGCACTCGGTGAACTTGACGGCGTTGTTGCACAGGTTGAGCAACACCTGGCGCAGCCTCGACGGGTCGCCCACCAGGGCGTGCGGCAGCTGCGGCGGCAGCGCGAACAGCAGCTCCAGGCCCTTCTGCTCGGCGTTCATGCCGACCAGGTGGCCCAGCCCCTCCATCACGTCGCCGAGGTTGAACGCGATGGCCTCGATGTCGAGCTTGCCGGCCTCGATCTTCGAGAAGTCGAGGATGTCGTTGATGATGCCGAGCAGCGATTCGGCCGCGCCGTGGATCTTCTGCACGTAGTTCAGCTGCTGCGGGTTGAGACCGCTCTGCAGCGCCAGGTACGACATGCCGAGGATGGCGTTCATCGGCGTGCGGATCTCGTGGCTCATGTTGGCCAGGAAGTCGCTCTTGGCCTGGTTGGCCGCTTCGGCCACCTGGCGTGCCACCCGGTCGGCCTCGGCCTGCTGGCGCTGCGTGATGTCGCGGGCGATGCCGACCGTGCCGGTGACGCGGCCGTCGCGGTCGCGCAGCGCGGTCTTGATGGTCTCCACCAGGGTGATGCCGCCGTCGAGGCGCACGTGCCGTTCCTCGATGCGCTTGCTGGCGTTCGACGCCATCACCTCGGCGTCGTCGAGCCGGTAGCCGCGGCTGAGCTCCGGTGGATGGACGTCGAAGTCGGTCTTGCCGATCATCTGGCCCGGCCCCTCGAAGCCGAGCGTGGTGATGAGCGCGCGGTTGACGGCGACGTAGCGGCCGCCGGCGTCCTTGACCCACGCCAGGTCCGGGATGTTGTCGAGGATGGTCGCCATGCGGGCGTTGGCGTTGGCCAGCTCCGCGGCATGCTGTGCTTGCCGCTCGCGCATCGCGTTCAGGGCATCGACCAGCTGGTCGAGCTCGTCGCCCTTGACCTGCTGGCGCCGCAGCTGCAGCGGCGGCGCTTCCACCTGCGGGTTGACGCTGCCGATCGATGCGGCGATGTCCAGCAGGTGGCGCGTCGCGAGCCGGTGCACGACGAACAGGATGAAGAACGCGACCAGGAAGGTCTTGGCGGCATTGCTGAGCAGGATGACGAAGGCCTGGGTCGCCAGCTCGCGATAGATGTCGGCCAGCGTCGCCTCGACGCGCAGCACGCCGATGACCTCCGGGTGCTGGCCGCAGCAGGCGAGCGGGAACTCCTTCACCACCGAGCGGCTGGCCTGTCGCTCGCCGCGCAGCACCGTCAGCGAATGGGCGGACGACGCCGTCTCGCGCACCTCGGCCGCGCGAATGGACGGCAGCCGCACGATGCCTTCGAGCTGCTCCTCGAGCTGCTTGGAGTCCAGCGCCCACAGGCTTTCGCTGAGGCTGCGCGAGCTGGCCTGGTCGATCTCGCCGAAGCGGCTTTCCAGGCGCGCCCGCTCGCTGCGGTAGCTGAGGGTGAGCTGCAGGATGGTCAGCACCAGCGTGACCACGGTGCTGAACACCAGCACCCGCACCAGCAGCGCGATCGCGATGCCGCCGCCCGGGATCCGCGACACGGAAGCCAGCCAGCCGCGCCGCTGGGGTGGGGAGTCCGACGCAGGTGCTTTGGGGGTCATCGGTGAACTCGCTCGGCCCGCCGGATCAGGCGGAGGTTCCGGCTTGGGTCGAGCATAGTCCAATGCAGCCTGCGCACGCTGCCGTACGCGGGCTTCCCTGCCCCCGGGTTCTCCCGGGGAAGGACCTTCATGCAGGGGATCAGGATGCGAACAGCCCTGCCACCTGGTCGGCGGTCATCGCGTTGCGGTAGAGGCGGAAGTCGTCGATCAGGCCATCCAGGTACGGATCGGTGCCGGACTGGGAGCGCCCCAGCCAGTTCCGGCCGGTATCGCCCAGCCGAAAGGGGGCGAAGGGCATGTCGGCGATGCTTCCGGTCGCGACACCATCCACGTAGAGCGTCTGGGTCGTGCCGGACAAGGTGACGACGATGTGCGTCCAGACGCCGGTCGGCAGCACCGCGGTGTCGATGCTGCGCTCGTTGTGGCTGCCGCTGACGGTGGTCGAAAGCCGCGCGGTCGCGCCGGCACTGGCCCTCAGCGTCATGTAGCGTCCGGTGCCCGTCCCGAAGTCGAACACGCGAGCGTTCCGGGTGGCTGCGTTCCATTTCAGCCAGACCGAGAGCGTGAAGTCGGAGAGGTCCTCGACGAGCTTGTCGGGCAGGCTGACATGGCCGGTGACGCCATCAAGCGAGACGGCGCCGCCCACGCGTCCCGCGACGAAGCTCGCACCGCCGACCAGGGTGCCCGTGTGGCCGTTGCCCGTCGCGTCGGCCGCACTGTTGCCGCTCGTCTCGTCGAACTGCAGCCGCGTGTGCAATTGCAGGTCGGTCGTGGCCGTGACGAAGCCTGACGCGGCGCTCTCTCCGGTCGCCGTCGTCGCGGTGACGACGTAGTACCAGGTTCCGGCCGCGACGTCCGCGTCGGTGTAGGTCAGCAGATCGGCGATGCCGGTGGCAAGCGTCGTGAACGTCCCGCACGCCGACGCCGCGCGCTTGACGTTGTAGCTGAGCCCCTCGGCGCATCCCCACCACGACAGGATCACCGAGCCGGCGCTCGAGCGCGCGGTGAGACCGCTGGGCGCGAGCCCGCTCACCAGCGCATCGCGCGTGCAGGTGAGCGTGCCGTACCCGAGCTGGTCGAAGCCGGTGCTGTTGGGCCCGTAGTTGCCGCCGCCGCCCTCGGGCGCAACCAGCGCCGCGAACTTCTGCGTGTACGGCGCGGCCAGGCCCCTGCGCTTCACATAGTGGTTGAACACCAGCGCCCACGCGGGACGCACCGAGCCCTGCGATCCCGTTGAAAGGACGGCCTGGTCGACGTTGTCGGCATTGTTGTAGGCCAGGTAAGGCACGCCGTAGTAGCTCGTGCCCGACTCGATCAGGTTGGCCTTGGCGACGTACTCGGCGCCGGCCAGGAAGCGGTTGTTGTCGAAGCCGTAGAGATCGATGCCCTGGTTCCAGGCCATCTCGCAGATCGGACCCATCAGCGCGATGCCCAGCGTGTTGTGCGCCTGGTCGCGACCGCTCTCCTGCCATTGGCCGAGGTTGCCGTCATGCAGGAAGTACACGGCCTGCGCGATCGCGCCGTTGCCGGCACCGGTCTTGAAATAGGTGACGGCCTCCTCGAACATGCCGTGGTCGTCGCACAGCACGCCGATCGCCATGATCGCGGCCATGTTGCACAGGTCCCAGTTGGCCCAGTAGTGCGTGATGTCGGCCCCGTTGTGATCCGCGAGGAAGCTGCTGCACACCGGGTAGAACACGGTGCGCATGTAGTTCTGGAACGCGGCGAAATCGGCGGCAGCCCAGCCGGAATAGCTGCGCATGATCTCGGCCGCATTGGCAAACTCGTGGCCGTACAGGCCCGACGCCAGGAAGCGGTTCGAATCACCCCCGATGGCGGTCATCGTCGTCGCCCATGCGTTCATGATCCGCACGGCCTTGTTGGCGCAATCAACGTCGCCGGACACCTTCCAGCGCAGTGCGCAGGCATAGGCCGCGGCGATGTCACGCGCCAGGATCATGTAGTTCTCGTCGTGCGTGCCGTCATTGCCTCGGTAGAGGGTCGGCTGCGGATCGGGCAGGCCCGTCGGGCTCGCGTAGCGGTTGGCCACCAGCACCTTCCAGTCGTCGATCCACGGTGACGCATTCGCGGCGACTTTCGCGGCCATGCGATCGAAGTCGGCCTGCGTGTGCAGCAGGCCCGGGTGCACGAAACTCGCCGCGGCCGACCCGCTGCCGGTCGCCGTGGCGCCCGCAGCGCAGGTGCCGTCATCCGGGCCTGCGGACCCGGCATCGGTGCCGCCCCCTCCGCCCCCTCCGCACGCCTGCAGCGCCAGCGCAGCCATGCTGACCAGGAAGGTGCGCCGGGACGAGGGTGAGAAATCAGCTGGGGTCTTCGAGTCGGCGGGCCGGTGCATCCGAAGAATCTAGGACCGCTCGCCTTCGAAGTCATGATCAAAGGATGATGGGGCCATCAGGCCGATCGGATGAGCGCCTGCGCTTCCTCCATCATTTCCCGCACGATCTCGCCGGCCGGTTGCACCCGCTTGATGAACTTCACGCTCTCCGAGCCGGCCGGCAGCCCCATCTCCTCGAAGTCCCCGGTCGTCTCCGGCGTCGGCACGATGGCGCTGAACTTGGGCATGCTGTAGTTCTGCTTCAGCGTCAGCGGGAACAGCAGCGTGCTGCCGATGACCGCGGGCGGCGGCGGCGGGTTCGGCACCTGCCCTTCCCTGCCGGCCCATTCATCGACGACCCGGTTGCGCAGCACGCGGTACGGCCGCCCGGGGTACTCCGGCCCGAACAGCGTGGTCGTGACCGTGGCGTGCCCCCGGGCTTCGACGATGCGGCGCTTGTACTCCGGATGCGCATGGGCCTCGCTCGACGCGACAAGGCGCGTGCCCACCCAGACGCCATCGGCCCCGTGGGACAAGGCGTCGACCACCCCCTGGCCATCGGCAATGCCGCCCGAGGCCAGCACCATCAACGGCCGCACGGCCTGGACCACCTGCTGCAGCAGCTTGAGCGTGCGCGTGCCGCTCTTGTTGTGCCCGCCCGCCTGCGAGCCCTGGGCGATCACCGCATCCATCCCGACGGCTGCCGCCTCCAGCGCCTGCGGCACCGAGGCCACCTGCATCCACACCCGGGCCCCCGCCGCATGCAGCCGATCGACCCAGGCCCGCGGCGGCACGTTCATGTGGAACACCACCAGGCGCACCCGCTCGACGATGCAGACATCGATGTGCGCCTCCGTCACCAGCGGTCCGAACGCCGAGTCGTCGAAGATGAAATCCACGCCGAAGGGCCGCGCCGTCATGGCCTTGATCGACTGGATCAGCGCCTGCGTGCCGGGCGGCGGCTCGATGCCGTTGCCCAGCACGCCGATGCCGCCGGCGTTCGACACCGCCGCCACCAGCGACGGCAGCGCGACGAAGCCCATGCCGGCACCGACGAAGGGATGGCGCACGCCGTAGCCGCGCGTGAGCCGGGTGTCGAGGCTGGGCGGGTGGTGGCCACCGGAGGACAGCGCGGGCTCGGCCCGGGCCGGCTCGGCAGCCAACGCCGATCCGCCCAGGCCGGACAACAGCAGCTGGCGCCGGCGCTGCGACGCGATGTCATGGCTCATGGAGGCTCTCCCTGCAAGCGCCTCATTCTGCGCACGCCGCGGAGCAGCGCCATCCACACGAATGACGACGAGCGCACCGGCGCCGGCAACGACACCCTGCTGGGCGGCGCCGGCAACGACGTGCTGCGCGGCGACTCGGGTGCCGACCTGTTCCGCTGGGAGTTCGCCGACCGCGGCAGCGCCGGTGCGCCGGCGGCCGACGTCGTGATGGACTTCGACGTCCGGGCCGCCCGACCGGGTTGCGCCTCGCCTCTCACTCCGTCATCACCACGACCACGCGCGCGTCCGCCTTGCCGGTGGACAGGTACACGTGGCCGACGCCGCTGTCGAAATACGCCGACTCCTGGCGCGCGAGGTCAACCACCTCGCCGGTCTCGAAGTGGATGCGCACGCGGCCCGACAGCACCATCACGAACTCCTGCCCCGGGTGGCGGATGTAGTCGGGGAACTGCGCCATCTGCCGCGCGACGATGATGCCGTGCAGCGGCGTCATGCGCTTGGCCGGGAAGCCGGTGGCGAGCATGCGGTAGTCGTAGTTCTCTGCGTCGTAGCGGGGTGCCGCGTCCAGCGTCGTGCGCACGACCACCGGCCGGCGGCCCGCGGCCGGCGCCGCTTCGGCGAGCGGATCGAACAGCGACGCGATGTCCACCTCGAGAGCGCGCGCGACCGCCGCGAACTTCTCGTAGCTCACCGAGATCTGCCCGAGCTCGATCTTCGACAGGGTCGACAGCGCGACGCCCGAACGGGTGGACAGCGCTTGCAGCGTCAGCCCGTGCCGCTTGCGGATGGCCCGCAGGCGCTCGCCGACACGCTCGCGGTCGGGCAAGGCGGCTGCTGTCGTGCGAGCGGGCGGACGACTCGTCGTTCGAAGCTTGGGCATCGTTTCTCTTGCGGGGGTTGCCGGCATGATTCTCGCATGTGAGAATTCTCGTATGAGAGAATTTGACCTCGCCATCGTCGGCGCCGGCATCGCCGGTGCGTCGCTTGCCTGGCAGCTGGCCGCTGAACGCAGCGTGCTGCTGCTGGAGCGCGAAACCCAGCCCGGCTACCACGCCACCGGCCGGTCGGCGGCCATGTTCATGGAGAGCTACGGCCCGCCGGCCGTGCGTGCGCTCACGCGGGCCAGCCGGGCGTTCTACGAGACGCCACCGGACGGTTTCGCCTCCGCCCCGCTGCTGGCGCCGCGCGGCGTGCTCTACCTCGCCACGCACGGCCAGCAGGCCCTGCTGGACGCCATGCAGCGCACGCTGGCGGCCAGCGGCAGCGTGCTCGAGCGGATCGATGCCGGTGCGGCGCTGGCCCGCGTCGGCTGCCTGCGGCCCGACGTGGTGCACGCAGCGCTCTACGAGCCCGGTGCGCAGGACATCGACGTGAACGCACTGCACCAGGGCTTCCTGCGCGGCATGCGCGCCCGCGGCGGCGAGCTCCGCACCGGCGCGGAGGTCATCGCCGCGCAGCGCAGCAACGAGCGCTGGACGCTGCGCCTGGCCGACGGCGAGGCCGTGCAGGCACGGGCCGTGGTCGATGCCGCGGGCGCCTGGGCCGACGACGTGGCGGCCGTGTTCGGTGCGGCGCCGGTCGGCCTGGTGCCGCACCGGCGCAGCGCCTTCACGTTCAAGGCACCCGAAGGCTCGGACGTGTCGGGCTGGCCGGCCGTGGTCGGTGTCGACGAAAGCTACTACTTCAAGCCCGACGCCGGCCGGCTGCTCGGCTCGCCTGCCAATGCCGACCCGACCGTTCCGCACGACGTGGTGCCCGAGGAGCTCGACATCGCGCTGGGCATCCACCAGATCGAAGCCGTCACGACGCTGACGATCCGCCGGCCCGCCAGCACCTGGGCCGGCCTGCGCTCGTTCGTGCGCGACGGCGAGCCGGTGATCGGCTGGGACGAGCACTGCCCCGGATTCTTCTGGCTCGCCGGCCAGGGCGGCTACGGCATCCAGAGCGCGGCCGGCGCCGCGGCGCTGGCCGCCTCGCTGCTGCGCGGCACCGCCCTGCCGCCCGACCTGGTGCAACAGGGCATCGACGTGCACGCCCTGGCGCCGCAACGTCTGCGCTGACCCCCTTCTCCTTCCGAAAGGATCGCCCATGTCGAGAACCACCACCCGCCTCGCCCCGCTGTTCGCTGTCTTGCTCGGTGTCCTGGGATGCGGCCCGGCATGGGCGGCCGGCTATCCCGAGAAGCCGCTGACGCTCGTCGTGCCCTTCCCGCCGGGGGGTGCGACCGACACGATCGCCCGCGTCGTCGCGAAGGGCATGGGACAGCGGCTCGCCCAGACCGTCATCGTCGACAACAAGGCCGGTGCCGGCACCACGATCGGCGCGGGCGCGGTGGCCCAGGCGGCCCCCGACGGCTACACGCTGYTGATCAGCTCCAACACCACCTTCACGGTCAACCCGGCGCTGAAGGCCAAGCTGCCGTACGACGCACAGAAGAGCTTCGAATCGATCGGCCTGATCGGCACCTCGCCGCTGGTGCTGCTGGCCAACCCGTCGCTGCCGGCCCGCAGCGTGAAGGAGCTGGTCGCGCTCGCCAAGGCGCAGCCCGGCAAGCTGGCCTACGCATCGTTCGGCAACGGCACCACCTCGCACCTGGCCGGCGAGATGTTCAAGCTGGCCACGGGCGTCGACATCCTGCATGTGCCATACAAGGGCAGCTCGCCGGCGATGACGGACCTGATCGGCGGCCAGGTGGCCCTGAGCTTCGACACCAACGTGGCCGCCCTGCCGATGCTGCGGGCCGGCCATGTGAAGGCGCTGGCTGTCACGTCGGCGCGGCGCTCGCCCTCGCTGCCGCAGGTGCCGACCGTCGCCGAGGCCGGCTACCCCGGCTTCGAGATGCTGCCGTGGATCACCATCGTCGCGCCGCGCGGGCTGCCGCCCGCCGTGCAGAAGACGCTGGGCAAGGCGCTCGCCGACACGCTGGCGGACGCCGCCATCCGCGCCGATCTCGAGAAGGCCGGCGTCGACGTGTCGTACGAGCCGGGCTCGTTCTACGATGCGCGCGTGGCGAAGGAGCTGCCGCTGCTGCGAGCCTACGTTCACAAGGCCAACATTCCGCTGGAGTGAACACCATGAGCCACGACCCCACGCTGCCCGAGCGTTCCGCCGTCGAGCTGCGCCGCCTGATCGGCAGCCGGCAGGTCTCGCCGGTCGAGCTGATGGACGCCTGCATCGCGCGCATCGAAGCCTTCAACCCCGCCGTCAACGCGATCGCCGCCACCGACTTCGAACGCGCCCGCGCGAGCGCCCGCCAGGCCGAGGCCGACGTGATGCGCGGCGCGCCGCTGGGCCTGCTGCACGGCCTGCCGCTCGGCGTGAAGGACCTGCTGGACACCGCGGGGCTGCTCACCACCCACGGCAACATCGGCCGGCGCGCGAACGTGCCGGCGCACGACAACTTGCTCGTTGCGCGGCTGCGCGCGGCCGGCGCGATCGTCACCGCCAAGACCAACGTGCCCGACATGGGCGCCGGCGCCAACACGCGCAATCCGGTGTGGGGCGCGACCGGCAACCCCTTCGACCCCGCGCTGAACGCCGGCGGCTCGTCGGGCGGCTCGGCGGCCGCGCTGGCGGTCGACATGCTGCCGATCGCGACCGGCTCCGACACCGGCGGCTCGCTGCGCATCCCGGCGGCCCTGTGCGGCGTGGTCGGCCTGCGGCCCTCGCCCGGCCTGGTGGCCAACGATGCGCGGCCGCTCGGCTGGTCGGTCCTCTCGGTGCTGGGGCCGATGGGGCGCGACGTCGGCGACACCGCGCTGCAACTGGCCGCCACCGTCGGCTTCGACGCGCGCGACCCGCTGTCGCATGCGGCGCACGGCGCGTCGCTCTGGCCGCTCGCCGGGGTGGACCTGTCCCGGCTTCGTGTCGGCACGACCGAAGATTTCGGCCTGTGCATCGTCGACCCGGAGATCCGGCGCGTGTTTCGCGCGCGCGTGGAAGCGATCCGGCCGTGGGTCGCCTGCTGCGAGCCCGTCGACCTCGCGCTGGGCGATGCCGACCGGGCGTTCGACACGCTGCGCGCCGAGAGCTTCGTCGCCGCCTTCGCCGACACCTGGCGCACCGCCCCCGAAACGCTCGGGCCCAATGTGCGCGCCAATGTCGAGATGGCGGCGTCGATCACGCTCGCCGACCGCGCCTGGGCGCACCTCGAGCAGACGCGCATCGCGCGGCGCTTCGCGCACGCCTTCGAGCGCTACGACCTGATCATCGCGCCGACCACGCCGGTCACGCCGTTCCCGTGGACCGAGCTGTATGCCCGGCGCATCGACGGCCAGGACATGCGCAACTACTACCACTGGCTCGGGCTGACCTACGTCGTCACGCTCGCGACGAACCCGGCGCTGTCGCTGCCGTGCGGGCGCGACGAACACGGCATGCCGTTCGGCCTGCAGCTGATCGGTCGGCTGCGCGGGGATGGCGCGCTGCTCGCGGCCGCGCAAGCGCTCGAGCACTGCTTCGAGGCGAGCCCTGCGCTGCGCCGGCCGCGGCCCGACCTGCAAGCGCTGCGTGCGCCGCGGCCCGAGCTGAAGAGCATCGTGACGCATCCGCCCGGGGCATCAGACGACAGGGCAGGCGACACGGCAGGCGGCGCGCCGACCGCGGTCTGACAGGCAGTCCCGGCACCGAAACAAGTGCAGCCGGGTGTATCACACCCTGGCGCTGTCGCCGACTCGGCGCGACAGTCCCCGTGCGCCAATGCGGCGCAGCAACGGGAGCAGCCATGACATCATCCGACGCGACGACACGCCGCAGCATCGCGGCACTCATCGGAAGCCTGCTGATGGGAGGCCCCCTGGTGGCGGCCGCCCAAGGCAACTACCAGCAGACGCACACCGGACAGGGCACCTTCTACGGATACGGCGGCGGCGGCAACTGCTCGTTCCCCAAGCCCACCGGGATCCTCACCGCGGCCATGAACACGGCCGACTACAACACCGCCCAGGCCTGCGGCGCCTGCATCGAGGTGACGAACCTGAACACGCAGCAGTCGGTGGTCGTGCGCGTGGACGACCGCTGTCCGGAATGCGCACCCGGCGATGTCGACCTGTCGCAAGAGGCCTTTGCCGGCATCTCGCCGCTGGGGGCCGGCCGCATTCCGATCAGCTGGAAATACGTGTCGTGCACGCCGCCGGCGGCGAAGGTCTACTTCAAGGAGGGCTCCAGCCCATGGTGGGCCGGCGTGCAGGTGCGCGACCATCGCAGCCCGGTCGCGTCCCTCGCCTGGCGGCCCAGCGGCG
Organism: Rhizobacter sp. P2_H3; assembly: GCF_056403355.1. NCBI lineage: Bacteria > Pseudomonadati > Pseudomonadota > Betaproteobacteria > Burkholderiales > Sphaerotilaceae > Rhizobacter > Rhizobacter sp. P2_H3. The sequence continues at coordinate 39,613 of NZ_JBFUFQ010000009.1, forward strand.
GCAGCGGCGCGTACACCCCCCTCGGGCGCGAGATGTACAACTACTTCATCGCCCCGAGCGGCATGGGGCCGGGGCCCTACGACCTGCAGATCACCGACGTGTTCGGCCAGATGATCACGGCGACGGGCGTGGCGCTGGCCGTCACGACGGAGATCGATCTCGGCCTTCAATTCCCGACGGTCCTGCCGTCTCCCGGCAGCTCGTCCGGCGGAGGCGGCAGCGGCGGAGCCGCCCTGCCGGCCACCACGAGCATCGCCGTCGCGAACGACTGGGGCCAGGGCTATTGCAGCAACGTCACCGTGACGAACCCGAATGCGACGCCGCTGACCTGGACGGCGTCCTTCAGCGTCGCCGGCACCACCTACACGTCGTGGAATGCCACGCTGTCGCAAAGCGGCAGCACCGTCACCGCCAGTGGCGTGTCCTGGAACCAGGTGCTGCAGGCCGGGGCGAGCACGTCGTTCGGGTTTTGCGCCAATCGGTGAGCGTGGGCCCGCAGCTCAAGGGGCAGCCGGCATCCGCTCGAACGCCTGCAACGCCGGATCGACGGCATCCCATGCCAGCCCCCGCACGCGGTACGTGAGCACCTGGGGATCGAAGCGCGCGGGCTCGTCGAGGCTGCCCGCCGGCACCGCGATCAGGTCCGGCATCGCCGCAAAGCGCAGGAACACCGGCGTTCCGCAGACCGGGCAGAAGGCGTGCACCTTCACGTTGCCGCTGTCGCCCGCGACCTCCCAGTGCGTCGCCTCGCCGGTGATCGCCATCTCGGCGCGTGCGGCAAAGGTCAGCCAGGAGCCGTGCCCGGTGCCGCTGCGCCGCTGGCAGTCGCGGCACTGGCAGTGGTTCTGGAAGATCGGCGCGTGCTTCGTCGCGTAGCGGATCGCGCCGCACGCGCATCCGCCGGTGTAGGGCGTCGTCATGGCGTCACGCCGCCTTGGGCTTGGCGAAGACATCGATGCCCTGCCCCGTCTCGAGCAGCGACTTCAGGCTCGACAGCACGATCGGCCAGCCCTGCTGGATGCCCTTGGCCATGCCGCTGCCGGCCTCGAGTTCGTCGTGCGTGACGGTCAGCCGCACCATCCCGTCGTACGGCGCCACGTCGAAGCTCACGCGGCTGTAGCTGCCCGGATYGGCGGCCTGCGACGCGTTCGCCCAGGTGATGACCAGGCGCGTCGGCGGCACCACCTCGACCACCTTGCCGACCAATTGCAGCGTGCGCTGCTCGTCGGCGCGAATGTGTTGCCAGTCCGATCCGGGCTGCCAGTCGGACACGTTCTCGTGGCCCCAGTAGCGCCGCGCGATCTCCGGCTTCGTGATCGCCTCGAACACCTTCTCCGGCGTCGAGCGGATGTAGGTCACGTAGACGAAACTGGTTTTCTCTTTGCTCATCGTCACTCTCCTTCGAGTTCCTTCTTCAGGTCGTGCAGCAGGCTGAGCCGCTGACGTTCGAACTTGCGCACCCACCGCTCGTAGACCTCGTGCAGCGGCACCGGGTTGATGAAATGCAGCTTCTCCCGGCCCCGCCAAACGGTGCTCACCAGGTGGGCCGCCTCCAGCAGCCCGAGGTGCTGCGTGACCGATTGGCGCGCCATGTCCATGTGCTCGCACAGCTCGCCCAGCGTCTGGCCGTTGTGCTCGCACAGCAGGTCGAGCAGCTTTCTGCGTGTCGGGTCGGCCAGTGCCTTGAATACCTTGTCTGCGTCCATTCGTTGCGTTCTTGCGTGAAGCGATAATAGGCAGGCAAATGCCTGCATGTCAAGTCGATGATCGACAATGCGGGCAGCCCGCGACCCGACCGATGGAGCCCACGCTGCAACCCGACCTGACTGCTGCCCGCACCCTGGACCGCCAGACCCTCGATCGATTGCGCGCCGGCGAATTGCAAGGCTGCACCCGCCTCGACCTGCGCGGCTGCGGTCTCGTGGAACTGCCTGCCGAGGTGCTGGCATTGGCCGACACGCTCGAGGTGCTCGACGTGTCGGGCAACGCGCTGGGCTCGCTGCCCGACGGGCTGGCGCGCCTGACGAGGCTTCACACGCTGTTCGCCTCCGGCAACCGCTTCACCGCGTTGCCGCCGGTGCTGGGCCGCCTGCCCGCGCTCGACACGATGGGCTTCAAGGCCAACCGGATTGCCGACGTGCCGGCGCAGGCGTTGGCGCCCACGCTGCGCTGGTTGATCCTGACCGACAACCGCATCGCGGCCCTGCCGTCCACGCTGGCCGACTGCACCCGCATGCAGAAGCTGATGCTGGCCGGCAACCGGCTCACGCGGCTGCCGCCGGGCATGGGCCGCCTGCAGCGGCTCGAATTGCTTCGGCTGTCGGCCAACGCCTTCGAGCGGGTGGAGCATGCGTTGACCGACGAGCTGCTGGCCTTGCCGCAACTGGCCTGGCTGGCCCACGCCGGCAACCCGTTCAGCGCGGCGCGCGAGCAGGCCGCGCAAGCCATCGCGACCGTCCAGCCGATCGCGTGGCGCGAACTGCGGCTGCACGCGCTGCTGGGCGAAGGGGCCTCCGGCCACATCCATGCCGCGCAGTGGCAGCCGGGCGACGGTCCGGTGCAGGACGTCGCGGTGAAACTCTTCAAGGGCAGCGTGACCAGCGATGGCCTGCCCGGTTGCGAGATCGCCGCCACGCTGATGGCCGGCAGCCACCCGCAGCTCGTCGGCGTGCTCGGTGCCCTCGCCGACCATCCCGACGGGACGCCGGGCCTCGTGCTGCCGCGGCTCGCCCCGCACTGGAAGCCGCTCGCCGGTCCGCCCAGCATGGCCAGCTGCAGCCGCGACGTGTACGGCGCGGATGTGCGCCTGAGCGTCGCCCGGGCCACGTCGATCGCACGCGCGGCGACCGAGGCACTGGACCACCTGCATGCGTGCGGCCTGACCCACGGCGATCTCTACGCGCACAACCTGCTGGTCGATGGCGGCGATCGCGCGCTGCTCAGCGACCTGGGTGCGGCGTCGCTGCTGCCGCCGGACGACCCGCCGCTGCGCGCCGCGCTGCAGGCCCTCGATCGACGGGCCCTGGGCATCCTGGTCGACGAACTGGCGCAGCATGGCGAACCATGAATCCCGCCCGACGCCAACTGCTCACCGCGTCGTCGTGCCTGGCACTCGGCGCACCGGCCCGCGCCCTGATGGCCGGTACCGCACCCGATTCGCCCGACGCGCGCATCGACGCGAACACGCCGTCGTCGCCGTGGACCTCCGCGGTCGCGGTGCTGACGCCGAGCGGCATCTTCTCGGGCGTGGTCGTCGCAGCGCGCTTCGTGCTGACGGCCTCGCACGTGACAGGCAGCGCGACGCCCGGCACCCTCACCGTGCAGCTGAACCACCAGGCGACCCCGGTGCAGATCGGTGCGACCGCCGTCACCCCCTTCCCCGGTGCCTCGTTCCCGTACGACGACCTGTCGCTGATCACGCTCGCGAGCCCGGTGCCCGAGGGCGTCGGGATCCTGCCGATCTACCGCGACGCACCGCCGGCGCAACAGGTGCTGACACTGGTCGGCTACGGCGCCGGCGGCACCGGCGACACCGGCCCCGGCGGGCCACGCTCGGCCGCCGTCAAGCGCGTCGGCCGCAACGTGCTCGACGCGGTGCGCCAGAGCATCGACGGCTCGGGCCGCCGCAGCCTCTTCTTCCTGTACGACTTCGACGGCCCCTGGGGCAACGGACCGCTGGGGGAGTCGAGCCTCGGCAATGCCATCGAGACCGGCGTGGCCCCGGGTGACTCCGGCGGCCCCGCGTATGCCGAGATCGGCGGGCGGCGCTGGCTGCTCGGCATCAACACGATGACGCTCTCCGCCAGCAAGGGGATGCCGGTGGACTTCCGCTTCGGCACGATCGGCGGCGGCATGCTGCTCGGCGATCCCCGCTTCGTGGCGTGGCTCGAAGCGCAAACCGGCGGCACGCTCGCGCCGGTGCCGCCGCCGGAGCTGCCATTGCCGACCTGGACCCTGGGGTTGGCGGCCGCCGGATTGGGCCTCGCTGCGGTGCTGGCCTGCCGGGGCAGCGGTCGACGGCGCAAGCCATAAGGCGCACGACGCCCCCGATCGCCAGGCCTTCGCAAACCGTGACAGCGCTTCGCCGTCGCGTCGGCCGGGCCGCGCTCGCCGCGACATCCTGGAAGCCCCGAAAGGCGACCCATGATGACAGTGAACGAACCAGCGAAGCGATGCCCCCTTCCTGCATGGAAGGCCGCGCGATGAGCACGATCGGCAAGCGTCCGAGCCTCGAGCGGATCCTGAGCCGGCTCGACTCCGGTGCGATCGGGCGGGCGCTGTCGCCGGAGCGCACCACTGGCGGTGGCCGGCAATCGCCCTTCACACCACCCACGCCCGAATCGCCGCTGAAACGCCGCAATGCGCTGCGGGTGGCCGGCGGCATGGCCGGACGGGTCGGGCTGGCGGCGTTCCGGGGGGTGCTCGGTGCCGCGAGGGACCTGCAAGCGGCGCGGCCCGACCCCACGCCGATGGCCATGCCGATGCAGATGCCGCAAGCACAGCCGTGGGGCAACCCCCGTCCGGCGGTGGCGTCGCGGCCACCGCTGCCGCCGAAGCCGCCGGAGCTGTGGCCGACACCGTTGGAGGCCCACCAGAACCCGCGCCCGGCGGTGCCCCCGAGACCGCCGAAGCCACCCGAGCTGCAGCAGGCGCCGTTGCAGATGCCGGCGATGCCCTCCATGCCGAATCCATGGAGCAGCCCCGCGGCCCGGTGGCAGCAGCCCACGCCGCAGGGCTTCCCGCAACGCCCCGGCCCCGCGCTGGGGCAGCAGGTCGATGCGTATCCGATCCAGACGAAGGTGCCGCAGGGGCAGCAGAAACTGTTCCGCAAGGAGCAGCGCGAGGCCACCAACGTCCCGACGCTCGCCCGGCACATCGGCCGCCTCTACAAGCAGTTGAACCTGAAGGTCACCGGCGACACCCTGCCGGCGTTCACGAATGCCCAGGTGCTCGAGCCGCCGAAGAAGCTGGGCTCGGGCGCCTTCAACACCGTCTTCCAGGTCAAGCTGAAGAATCCCGACGGCACGGCGTTCAACGGCGTCTTCAAGCCGCTCGGGGGCATCGAGAAAGGCTGGGTCGCCGCGGCGACCGGCATCCCGCGGGACGATCCGCAGATCGCGATGCGCAACATCGCGACGGTCGATGTCGCGAAGAAGCTCGGCTTCGACGTGGTCCCGAGCACCCGGATGGCGGTGATCGACACCGGGCGCGGCGCCGTCGACCCCGACCTCGGCCTGGTCATGGATCTCGCGACTGGCAAGCCGGCCGCGGAGATCGAGGCGAGCACGCTGGCACGCGGGGTCGTGGCGGCCGAGGTCACCAAGCTGCAGCTGCTCGACCACATCACCGGGCAAGGCGATCGCCATGCCAACAACTACTTCATCGACTTCAGTCCCAAGCCCGAGCCGCACGGCACCGCCAAGGTCATGGGCATCGACAACGACCAGTGCTTCGGCAAGAACCTGACGGACCCGGCCGGCATCCAGTGGGTGGACAACGACAGCATGCGCCACGGCTTCCGCGGCACCGCGCTGCCGCCGGTGGTCGACACCGAGATGGCACGCGCGATCAACTCGCTCACGTCGCGCGACATCCGTGCGATGCTGGGCAACAAGCTGAGCGAGCCCGAGATCCAGGCAGCGATCGCGCGCCATGAGGGCGTCAAGGACCACATCGCGAAGCTGCGCACAGAAGGCAACATCATCCACCCGGACGATTGGGAGCAACCCGGCGTGCAGGCCCTGCTGACCGCCGAGAACAGCTACATCGGACGCGAGCGCCACCATGCCAACCACAACTGGTGAGATCTTCCCCATGAATGCATCCGAGTCCGCCCAGGCGCTGTTCGAAGCTGAGAGCCTGCCGTTTCCGCCGATGCCGGCCGCGCTGGCCGCGGCGCTGAAACCGCAGGCCGCGGGCTGGTTCGCCACGCGGGCGGTGGCCTCGTCGCCGTACGACATCGATCACTTCCTGGCCGAGGTCGAGGCCCGGCCTGGTCCCGAGGACTACGCGCTGGTCGGCTTCGACGGCCACGGCAGCAACAGCTGGGCGGCGCACTTCTACCTGGTCGCCGACGGCATCGCGCTCTTCATCCAGCTGCCCTGGGGCGGCGCCTACGTGGACCCCGTGCCGGCCCGCGCGGAGATCGCGGCCTTGTTCGACTGGGCCGAGGCCTTGCAGTCGCGGCTGCGGGCGGCCCAGGCGGCCGGCAGGATCCCGCAGGGCCTGCGGCTGCAGGTTGCCGCGAGCCGCTTCGGCCGCGCCGGCTGGCGCTGGCTCGATGCCGCGAAGGAGGCAGCGGCGACGCCGTGGAATCCATCGGCAGGCATGAAGGCGGCGCTGTTGAAGGAACTCGACGACGTGATCGCGGGCCGCAAGCTGCTGAACGCATGACGGCCTGATCCTGCGGGCGCGCCGAGAGGCCATACTGTCGGCCTCGTTCAACCCTGCAGGAGCCGCGACATGGTCAGCAAGAACACCATTTGCCTCTGGTACGACGGCACGGCGCTCGACGCCGCCACCTTCTACGCAGCGACGTTCCCGGACAGCAAGGTCGGTGCGGTGCACCGCGCGCCGGGCGATTACCCTGACGGCAAGCAGGGCAATGTGCTGACGGTCGAGTTCACCGTGGCCGGGGTGCCGTGCATCGGGTTGAACGGCGGCCCGGCCTTCAAGCACAGCGAGGCGTTCTCGTTCCAGATCGCGACCGATGACCAGGCCGAGACCGACCGCCTGTGGAACGCGATCGTCGGCAACGGCGGCGAGGAAAGCCAGTGCGGCTGGTGCAAGGACCGCTGGGGCCTGTCGTGGCAGATCACGCCGCGCGCCCTCACCGACGCCTTCACCGACCCCGATCGCGCGGCGGCCGGGCGCGCCTTCGAAGCGATGATGCGCATGAAGAAGATCGACATCGCGACGATCGAGAAGGCGCGGCGCGGTTGAGTCCAGCGGTGCATTCCGATGGAGTGCGCCGCCTTGCACGACAGGGTGCGCCCCGTTAGTATCTACATGTGTATATATTTTCGGAGACACCCTCATGAGAAACGATGCGGCGAAGACGGCCAGGATCTTCATGAACGGCGGCAGCCAAGCCGTTCGACTGCCGGCGGAGTTTCGCTTCGATGTGCCGGAGGTGTATGTCCGACGCGACCCCCGGACCGGTGACGTGGTCTTGTCCAGCCGACCTGCCAAGAGCTGGGCAGACTTCTTCGAGCTGCGAGACAAGGACCCGTCAGTCGTTCCGGATGACTTCCTTGCCGATCGATCCGCCGTACCGCAGGAGCGCGATCCGTTCTCCGACTGGAAGGAGTGATGGATGCTCTATCTGCTGGACACGAACATCTGCAGCGCGGTGATCAAGAGGCACTCCGACGCTGACAGCAAATTGGCAGCCCTCGACCCGGCAGATGTCTGCATCTCTGCCGTCACCTACTCCGAACTGCGCTTCGGAGTCGCCTTGGTGGCCCCGGCCCGCCGTCTTGAAGCGCTGGTCGACGAATTCCTGGCGTGCGTGCGCTGCGAGCCGTGGGACCAGCTTGCGGCAGACCGCCACGGAGCCCTGCGTGCCCACCTGCGCCTGACCGGTCGCCCGATCGGCCAGTTCGACGAAATGATCGCGGCGCATGCGCTGGCGCTGCAGGCGGTGGTGGTGACGAACAACGAGAAGCACTTCCGACAGGTGCCGGGGCTGAAAGTCGTCAACTGGATTCAGCGCTGACCTTCGCATGTCGCCAGGAGCCGCTCTCCCATGCTGATCCTGCTGGTCGAGGACGACCAGCCCCTCGCCGCGTCGATCGCCGGCGTGCTGGGCGCGCAAGGCTGGCGGGTCGACACCAGCCCGCGCGGCGAGCCGGTGCCGGCCTCGCTGCTGCGTGACGACTATGACGCGCTGATCCTCGACATCGGCCTGCCCGGCATCGACGGCATCGAGACGCTGCGCCGCGTGCGTGCGCAGGGCTCGAAGCTGCCGGTGCTGATGCTGACGGCGCGCGACACCGTGGCGGAGCGCGTGCACGGCCTCGAGGTCGGTGCCGACGACTACCTCGTCAAGCCGTTCGCGCCGGTCGAGCTGGTGGCGCGGCTGCGCGCCCTCGCCCGCCGCCACGAGAACCGGCAGGCCGAAGTGCTGGTGGTCGGCCGGCTGCGCTTCGACCCGCGCGAGCTGCGGGCGTGGCTGGGCGACGAGCCGGTGAAGCTCTCGCGCCGCGAGTGCGACGTGCTGCAGTACCTGATGCTGAAGGCCGGGCGCGTGGTGCCACGCGAGCAGCTGGTCGCGCTGGTGCCGGGCTGGAGCGGTGCCACCTCGGACAACGCGCTGGACCTGCTGGTGTCGCGCCTGCGCACGAAGATCGAACCGGCCGGCGTGCGCCTGCGCACCGTGCGCGGGCTGGGCTACCTGCTCGACACCGGAGATGAACCATGACGGCCTCCACCGCTCCCGCCCACAGCCTGCGGCGCACGCTGCTCATGTGGCTGATCCTGCCGCTGGTGGCGCTCGTGCCGCTGGCCGCGGCGCTGGTCTACGCGCTCGCCGTGCGCCCCGCGCTCGACGGGCTGGACCGCGCACTGACCGACACCGCGGTCGCGCTGACCAACATCCTCGAGATGCACGACGGGCAGGCCACGCTGCCGCTGAGCACCCAGACCTTGCGTGCACTGCGCGCCGACCTGGTCGACGACGTGGCCTTCGTCGTCAGCGACCCCCAGGGCCGGCCGCTCGGCGGCGAGGCCGCGCTGCTCGCGCACGCCCCGGCGCTGCGCGCCGGCGAGTGGCGCTTCTTCGACGACACGCTGCGCGGCCGGCCGATGCGCGCGGCCGCCTTCGGTGCCCGCTGCGGCTCGTCGACGCAGATCTGCACGGTGCTGGTCGCCGAATCGCTCGGCAAGCGCCAGGACGCCGAACGCGCGGTGGCCCTGGCCGCACTGGCCGCCTCGGTGCTGCTGGCGCTCTCGCTGGCCCTGCTCGCGGTGGTGGCGGTGCGGCGCGGCCTGCGGCCGCTGCAGCGCGCATCGGTCGAGATCGGCGCGCGCTCGCTGCAGCGCCTGGAACCGATCGAGCTGGCCACCGTTCCGCGCGAGGTGATGCCGTTCGTGCTGGCCCTGAACGACCTGTTCGGGCGGCTGCGCACCGCGGCATCGGCCCAGCGCGCCTTCGTCGAAGACGCCGCGCACCAGCTGCGCACGCCGCTCTCGACCTTGCGCGTGGAAGCGGCGCAGGTGCTGACGCAGACCTGCCCTTCCTCGCTGAAGCCGACGCTGCTGCGGCTGTATGCCGCCGCCGAGCGCGCCTCGCACCTGGTGCAGCAGCTGCTGACGCTGGCCCGCACCGACGGCGCCGTGCTCGGCGACGGCACGCCGCTGCCGCGCATCGACCTGGCCCGGCTGGCGGCGGAGTACGCGAACAACTGGCTGCGCCCCACGCTCGCGATGGAGCAGGACCTGGGCTTCGATCTCGAGCCGGCCTTCGTCGAGGGCGATGAGCTGCTGCTGCGCGAGTTGCTCGGCAACCTGGTGCACAACGCGATCGAACATGCGGGGGCTGGCGTCAGCATCACCGTGCGCACGCGCAGCGTGGCCGGGCGCGCGGTGCTGGAAGTGATCGACGACGGCCGCGGCGTGCTGCCCGAGGAGCTGGAGCACGTCTGGGGCCRTTTCCGCCGTGGCAAGCTGGCCGGCGGCCTCGGCACCGGCCTGGGCCTGGCCATCGTGCGCGACATCGCGCGCCTGCACGGCGGCGAAGCCACGCTGCAGCCCGGCGTCGGCGGCACCGGCCTCGCGGTCACCGTGAGCCTGCCGCAGAGTCCCGAACACATCACCACCGACCCTGAAGCCGAACCTGTCGTCAACCTGTCGTAGGTAGAAACCGATGGCGGTCGCGGAGGCCCCACTGCCTAGAGTGGGCCACCTCTCACGGAGCCACCATGATCGACAGAAACCTCGCGCGGGGACTCACCCTGACGGCCGTCTCGCTGGCCTTCGGACTCGGGGCGCTGCAGTACCCCATCGGCGACTTGAGCCGCGCCGGCGCCGGCATGTTCCCGCTGATGATGAGCTGCCTGCTGCTGCTGATCGCGATCGCCACCATCGTGCGCTCGCGCTTCGTCGCCTCGGAACGCTTCGAGTTCAAGCTGAGCAACATCGGCCTGCTGCTGGCCAGCCTGTGCGCGTTCGCGCTGGTCTCGCGGCTGCTGAACATGACGGCCGGCATCGTCGCGCTGGTGTTCCTGTCGGCCTTCGCCGGCTCGGCGAAGTACTCGATCGTCCGCAACGTCAAGGTGTCGGTCGGCCTGTTCCTGGTGGCGCTGGCCTTCCAGAAACTGCTCGGCCTGAGCCTCAACCTGTACTGAGGCACAGCACGATGGACCTGCTCCACAACCTCGCCTTCGGCTTCAGCCACGCGCTGACGTGGCAGAACCTGCTGTTCTGCGCCATCGGCTGCACGGTGGGCACCCTGGTCGGCCTGCTGCCGGGCCTCGGGCCGCTCGCCACCATCAGCCTGCTGCTGCCGCTCACGTACTCGATCCCCACCACCGGCGCGCTGATCATGCTGGCCGGCATCTACTACGGGGCCCAGTACGGCGACAGCGTCAGTGCGATCACGATGAAGATCCCGCACGCCAGCAGCATCGTGGCCTGCATCGACGGCTACCAGATGACGCTGAAGGGCAAGACCGGCCTGGCGCTGTTCACCGCCGGCGTGTCGAGCTTCATCGGCGGCACGGTGGCGATCGTCGTGCTCACCTTCCTGGCGCCCAGCCTCGGCGAGGTGGCGTTCCTGTTCGGCCCGGCCGACTACTGCGCGCTGATGCTGGTGGGCTTCGTCTGCGTGAGCTTCGTGACGACCGGCAGCCTGCTCAACGGCATGGCAATGTGCCTGATCGGCGTGCTGCTCGGCCAGATCGGCACCGACGTGAACAGCGGCGTGCCGCGCTACACCTGGGACCTGCCGATGCTGGCCGACGGCGTCGGCCTCGTCAGCGTGGCGCTCGGCTGCTTCGGCATCGCCGAGATCACGAAGAACCTCGATTCGCGCGAGGAGCGCTCGCCGTTCAACGGCACCATCCACCTGATCCCGACCTGGGCCGAGTTCAAGCGGATCATTCCGAGCGCGCTGCGCGGCAGCGTCATCGGTTCGTTCCTCGGCATCCTGCCGGGCGGCGGGCCGGTGATCGCGCAGTTCGCCGCCTATGCGGTCGACAAGAAGGTCAGCAAGTACCGCCACGAGATCGGCTCCGGCGCGATCGAAGGCGTGGCCGGCCAGGCGGCGGCCGACGAGGCCGCGGCGCGCACCAGCTTCATCCCGCTGATGAGCATCGGCATTCCGGAGAACGCGGTGATGGCGCTGATGATGGCGGCCTTCGTCATCAAGGGGATCCAGCCGGGGCCGAACATGATCGCCGGCCACCCGGACCTGTTCTGGGGCCTGGTCGCCAGCATGTGGGTGGGCAACTGTTTCCTGCTGGTCCTGAACGTGCCGCTGGTGCGCTACTGGCTGTCGGTGTTCAAGATCCCGTACAGCGTGCTGTTCCCGTCGATCCTGTTCTTCTGCTGCATCGGCACCTACAGCGTCAACAACAACCTCGACGACATCTTCGTCACGGCGGCCTTCGGGCTCGGCGGCTACCTGTTCTCGCGGCTCGACCTGGACGCGGCACCGCTGATGCTGGGCTTCATCCTTGGGCCGATGCTGGAGGAGAACTTCCGCCGCGCGATGCTGCTGAGCCGCGGCAGCTTCAACGTGTTCGCCAGCCGACCGATCAGCGCGACGCTGCTCGGGTTGATCGCGGTGTTCATCGTGTGGCAGCTCATCTCGTTCGTGATGAAGGCGCGCGCGCCGCAGGTGCAAGCGGCGTAGAGTCGGCAGTTCTGCCACTCCGCCGCCGCGGCGGCGCACGACATGCACCGAAGACTCTTCCTGGGGGCCGCCGCGGCCGGCTCGCTCGCGCCGGCACTGGCGCAGACCCGCACCCCGGCGGCCAAGGTGCTGGGAAGGACGATCTACAGCGACGAGACGACGAAACCCGGCAGCAGCCTGGACGGCCAGATCCTGCGGCCGCTGGTGCAGCGCTTCGCCGAGCAGGAGCGGCTCACCGTCAGCGACGCCGAGGTGGCCGAGCTCGAATCGGCGCTGAAGCTTCCGCCACCCCCGCCCGGGCTGTCGGCGGCCGACAAGGCGATGCTGCGCGAGCTGCCGCGCAGCATGGTGCTGCAATGGAAGATCAGCAAGGCGCTCTACCAGCGCTACGGCGGCGAGGTGATCTTCCAGCAGGCCAACCCGATGGAGCCGGTCGGCGCGATGCGGCGCTTCCTGGAGGAGCAGGAGAAGGCCGGCGCGTTCGAGATCTACGACGTCGGCGATCGCAAGCGCTTCTTCGAGTACTACGTCAGGCCGCAGACGATGGTGGTGCCGAAGGAGAAGGTGAACTACGACGTGCCGTGGTGGCGCAAGTAGATCGATTCACCGTTCCTACAACTGAAGCGGCTCTCTCCGACAGCATCTCCGGCGTGTGCTGCATAAGCTGTCTGCTTGCCCACCAACGGAGATCAGCATGTCCGACAGCAAGCAGCAAACTGGAGGCCAGGACCGCGACCGCATCAACGTCCACCAGGACTACGAACTGCGCGATTGGTCAAGGAAGTACGGCGTGACGCCTGACGAACTGAAGAAGGCGGTTGCGAAGGTCGGGGATCGGGCTCGGGATGTGGAGGCGCATTTGAAGCGTGGGGAGCGCGGGGAATGAAGCCCGGATCGCCGCGCCCTGTCAGACTTGATGACGCCTGATCCGCGTCATCTCACCCCAGCAAACTCGCCGGCACCTTCCCCCCGTTCTCCGCCAGCTTGGTCATCACCTGCTTGTGCAGCCAGATGTTCATCGTCGCCGTGTCGTTGGTGTCGCCTGAGTAGCCGAGTTCGCTCGCCAGTTGCCGCCGCTCGGCCAGGCTCGATTCCATCCCGACCAGCTTCATCAGGTCGACGATCGAGGTGCGCCAGTTCAGCTTCTGCGACGAGGCCGCTGCCAGCTTGGTCARCACCGCCTCCACATCCACCTCGCTCAATGCGACGGGCGCCGCGGTGGCCGGCACCGCGGCCGGTGCAGCCTGCGTCGGCGCCTGCGCCACCGCCGGTACCTCGTCCTTCTTGCCAAAGATCGCGTCCTTGATCTTGCTGAAGATGCTCATCGTGGTCTCCTGGTTGGATGGATGCGCTGCGTCGGCAACGAAAACCCAGTCTAGGCGTTGCCGCCCGCCGGTCAAGACGGATCAGCCCAGCGTGAACGCCTCATGCACCGCCGACTGAACCGCCCCACCCAGCACCGCGCCGCCGCCGGCCACGTAAATCCAGTCGCCGATCGCGACCGCGCCCACCGCATGCCGCGGCGTCAGCATCGGCGCATGCCTGCGCCACGTGTCGCTCGCCGGGTCGTAGCTCTCCATCTGACCATACACGCGCGCCTGCCGCGGCAYGCCACCGACGATCTCGCCGCCCTCCCCGCCCATCGCCCAGAACCGGTTGCGGTACACGACCAGGCCGTGTCCCGAGCGCTCGGTGGGCATCGGCGCCCGCAGTTCCCAGGTGTCGCGCGCCGGGAGGTACACGTGGTGCAGCGTGGTGTTGTATTCGAAGGTGTTGAAGCGCCCGCCGATCACGTGGATCAGGCCGCCATGCGCCACGCAGCCCACATGGTCGCGCGCGCCGGGCAGCGGCTTCAGAGCGGTCCATCGATCGGCCTTCGGGTCGTACACCTCATGCCAGCCGACGCTCGCGCGCTCGGCCGCCGGCTCCGATGCGCCGCCGATCAGGTGCAGCCGCCCCTCCAGCATCACGGCCGCCGCCGCACCTCGCGGCCGTGGCATCGGCGCGATGGGTCGCCAGGCGTTCGAGCCGCTGTCGTACACGAACGCCAGCGCATCCGATCGCCGGTTCTGTTCGACGAAGCCGCCGCAGGCATACAGCAGGTCGCCTTCCGCTGCCACCGCCACGTGGTTCGCGCCGCGCGGCAGCGGCGCACCGTTGAGCCAGCGGTCGGCCGCCGGCTCGTAGATGTGGTGGTAGTCGCGGTTCACCGCGCCCTCGCCGTACCCGCCCACGATGTGCATCTGCCCGCGCACCACCGCTGCCCACGCCATCTCGCTGCGCGGGATCGGCAGCGCAGCGCGCGCCACCCAGCGCCCCGGCGGCCCCGCAGGCGCCGTGCTGTCGAACACGCGTTGCGACTCCTGCTCCGGCGACAGGTGGTGCGGCGTGCCGCCCCGCAACTGCGCATACGGCGATGAGGCGGGTGGCAGCGGCGTCGGCGCGGTCGTCTGCGCCAAGGCCCGCCCCGCGCCCAGCGCAGCCGCTGCACCGATGACAAAACTGCGACGAGGAATCCTGTGCATGGTGTTCTCCCTGGGCCCGTGGTCGACGCCGGAGCGTAACTGCCCGGGTAACCGCGTGTCGTCGTCATCATCTTCTGTCACCCAGGTGACAGAATCGCCGGTCGCCCAACACGCCCACCCCATGACCCGATCCGCCAGCGTCACCCGCACCCTGCCCGCCCTGCTTCTCACGCTGATGCTCGCTGCCTGCGGCGGCGGCGGTGGCGACAGCACCAACGACACCGCCCAGAAGCCCTCCCCACCCGGCACGCCGGCCTCCAGCCCGTCGAGCGCCGACACCCAGCCGCCGGTCGTCTCCGCATCGGCCACCGTGTCCACCGAGGCCGTGGCCCTCAGCGCGCTCGCCACCGACAACGTCGGTGTCACCTCGGTCACCTTCCTCATCGATGGCAGCGCCATCCAGGTCACCGTGCAGAAATCGCCGAGCGACGGTTCGTACACCTCGTCGCTGCCGATCGGCCTGATCACGAGCGGCACGCACAGCTTCGTCGCGGTCGCGGTCGATGCCGCCGGCAACGGCACCACCTCGGCCGAGGCCGGCTTCACGATCGGCACCCCGGCCGGTGCGCCCGGCAGCAGCGACACCGTGCCGCCCACCATCACCGCCGCCGTGCAAGGCAGCTTCGGCCTGGTCAAGCTGACGGCCATCGCGAAGGACGAGACCCGTCTCTTCGGCGTCGACTTCCTGGTCGACGGCAAGGAGACCGGCACCTGGGCCTCGCTGCACTACCTCAGCACCGATCCGGCCGACCAGTACTACGTGCTGTTCGACACGACGACGCTGGCGCCCGGCGCGCACACCGTCGTCGCCCGCGCGCGCGATCTCGCCAACCACACGACGCTGTCGGACGAGATCGTGCTGAACATCGACCCGAATGCCGGCCTCACCGAGACGGAGCCGAACAACACGCTGGCCACGGCCAACGCAGTGCCGGCCGGGCAATTGCTGATCTCCGGCACGCTGAAGAACGAGACCGTGGTCATCGGCAGCTCGAAAATCGTGCACACCGACAGCGACTACTACCAGCTGACGATTCCGGCCGGCCAGACGCTGACGGTGCGCATGCTGACCCCGCAGCACCAGGGCTTCTTCGTCTCCATCGTCGACGCGACCGGCGCCAAGCTCTCCGGCGATTCCGAATGGCCCAGCTCGGGCGAGGTCAGCGTGGCGTACACCAACGGCGCCACCGCGCGCGAGGCGTGGATCCGCCTGTCGAGCATCCCGTACGACTTCGAGACCCGCGACCAGTACACGCTGACGCTGAGCCTGCAGTAACGCCGGAACGCTAGTCGCTGGTGGCCACGACCGCGTCGGCCGCCAGCGCCGAGCGCATCGCCGAGGTGCTGCGCCAATCGGCCTGCAGCACATCGTTGCCGGCGGCCTGGGCGGCCGTGCCGGCGCTGTTCGCCCGGCGCTGCCACAGCGGGCTGATCCAGCCCTTCTTCATCTGGTCGCCCAGGCCCGGGTCGTTGTCCTTGCCGCCCTGGATGTCGCGCCGCGCGTTCTTCACGTTCACTGCGCTGTACTGCGTCATCGCCGAATAGAAGGCGATGCCGCCGGCGCCGGCCGCGAGCATCACCTGCGCCCACGCGGGCAGGCTGCTGGTGCCGCTGATCGGCTTGTGCGCCTGCGCCGGGTCGTTGGAATGCGCGTGCGCTTGCGCGGCCAGGTGCTTGTTGACCTCGTACACCACCGCATTCACGCCGCGCCCCAGCAGCAAGGCGCCGGCACCGCCCAGCACGCCGAAGGTGAACTGCTGCGACAGGCGCTGCCCCACCTGCGCCGAGTACTCCAGCGGCGAGCGCAGCTTGGCCCAGCCCTCCGACCACGCAAAGGCCACCGCGGTGTTCTGCATCGCCTGGCCGAACAGCTGCCGTGCGAAGCCGTTCTCCTCCAGCCCGGTCAGGTTGCCGTCGGCGATCTTCTGGAGGTCACGCTCGCAATCGGCGATCTCCGCGGCGAGATGCACGGCCACGCGGTCGCCGGCCTCCGGGTCGGTGTCTGGCGCGGGCGGCTGCGCCTGGTGCGCATCCAGCCGTGCCTGGAGTTCCTGGCGGTGGCTGTCGACCATCGCGCTCACGCGGCCGGCGATCAGCATCTCCGGCTCGACGACCAGGCCTTGCAACTTCTTCGGGTCGATGCCGGTGGAGCGGATCTCGCGGCCCGCGTTCCAGTCGGCCTGCCCTTCAGCGTTGAAGAGGTCGCCGTACAGGATGCTCAGCCGCAGTTCATCGGCCTGCGCCGTGCGCTCGTCCTGTCCGGCCCCCAGGTGCTGGCCGAGCAGCGCACCGAGCGCGATCGCGACCGACACGCCGGTGATGGCCGCGGCCGGCACATGCCTGGCCTGCATGGCAGGCGCCAGGATGCCGCTCAGGCCGCGCAAGGTGCGCCAGAACACCTGCGCGTTCGTCGAGTTCTTCTGGCGCTTCTGCATGCCTTCGAGGCGCAGGCCGTCCAGCACGAGCCCGGCCGCTTGCACGGCGCGTGCGGTCTGGTCGTTCTGGATCTTTTGCAGGCCCTGGTGTTCGTCGGGGGTCAACGCGCGCAGGAAGTCCTGCAGCTGTTCTTCAGTGGGGGCCGGGCTCGTCGGCAACGCGTGCGCCGGGTGTTTCGCGGCAAGCTCCTGCAGCATCGCACCCATCGCGGCGGCATCCTTCTGCGCCAGGTCCTTCAGCTGCACGAGGTCGGCCTCGATCTGCTGCAAGGTCGTATTGGCCTTGAGGTTGCCGGGCATCTTGCCCATCGGCCCACCCTTCTGCCGCATCACGGTGATGGCCGAGACGATCGATGTCTGCAGGCCCGCCGTCACGAAGGGCTGTGCCGCCAGCGCCGCGACGCTGCCGCCCAGCACCTTGGTCGGCGTGCTCTCCAGCGCCGCGAACGGGATCGCGCCGTACAGCACCGCCTGGAACAGCGAGCCGCTGCTGGGGATGCAGCGCCCGCCCTGGGTGGCCATGTCGTCCATCGCTTGGATCTTCGCGTCGGAGAGTTGCAGCACGTTCTTCTGGAAGTCGCGCAGCACCGCGGGCGAGAGCAACTGCGCCAGCTGGTCGTGTGACGGCGTGGTGCTGCCGTCGGGGCGCGGCGCGAGCGGGTTGTGGCGCACCTCGTTGACGAGTTTCGCCGCGGCGCCCAACTGCGCTTCGCCCGGCATGAGTGCACGTTGCGCCGCGAGCTTGCGTTCGAAATCGGGCAGGTTGCGCGCGAGACGCACCTCTGGCGGTGCAGCCCCGAGCGTGCCCAACGCGCCCAGGTTGCCATCCTGGCGCGGACGCGTGCCCGCCCGGGTGCGCGGCGGACGCGTGATCGACGGCCGGTCGCCGTCGAGTGGGCGCGTGGACGAGCGGGTCCTCGCGTCGGGCTGATCAGGGTGATCGGGCTGGGTTCTGACCGAGGGCGCGCGGCTGGTCGTGGCGGTCGGCTTCGGGAGGGTCGGCATCGACATGGGGTGGCACGGGTGAGTGATCGAATGGACGCACTGTCTTCGGGCGTCGCTGTCACATTTCCGCGCGTGCCGAAGCGCCTGTCCCGAATGCGAAGCGGCCTGCGCCGTCGACGGGACTATCCAGGCGTTTGTCATCCCACCGTCACGCGGCACGACATCGTGCAGTCATGCTCGCCGCATACGGTGGTGGTCCCTTCAGGAGACCACCCCATGACAGACCTGCATCGACGCGACGTCCTCAAACTCATCGGCGCCGGCGGCCTGGGCGGCGCGTTGCCAGGCAGCATCGCGAATGCACTGGCCGTGCCGGCCCATCACCGCACAGGCACGATCGAGGACGTCGAGCACATCGTCATCCTGATGCAGGAGAACCGCTCGTTCGACCACCTGTTCGGCACGCTGCGCGGCGTGCGCGGCTTCGCCGACCCACGGGCCGTGACGCTGCCGTCGGGCCAGCCCGTCTGGTACCAGCCGACCGCGACCGGCACGCTGCTGCCGTTCCGCCCGCCGGTGGCCGATGTCGGGCAGACCTTCCTGCCGGATCCGCCGCACGGCTGGAACGACACGCATGCCGCGTGGAACGGCGGCCGCTGCGACCAGTGGGTGCCCCACAAGGGCGCGGTGACGATGACCTACCACACGCGCCGCGACATCCCCTTCCACTACGCGCTGGCCGATGCCTTCACCGTCTGCGATGCCTACCACTGCTCGGTGCTCGGGCCGACCGACCCGAACCGCTATCACCTGTGGAGCGGCTGGCTCGGCAACGACGGCCGGCAAGGCGGGCCGGTCATCACCAATGCGGAAGCCGGCTACGACTGGACGACGTTCCCGGAGCGGTTGACGCAGGCCGGYATCGGCTGGAAGGTCTACCAGGACGTCGGCACCGGCCTGAATGCCGCGGGCTTCTGGGGCTGGACCTCGGACCCCTACATCGGCAACTACGGCGACAACGCGCTGCTGTACTTCCACCAGTACCAGAACGCGCCCGAGGGATCGCCGCTGGCCGTCGCGGCGCGCACCGGCACGCAGATCAACGCGCTGAACCGCGATCCGGCGCGCCTGTTCGACACGCTGCGCGAGGACGTGCGCAACGGCCGCCTGCCGGCGGTGTCGTGGATCGTCGCGCCGGAGGCCTTCAGCGAGCACCCGAACCATGCGGCGGATTTCGGCGCCTGGTACAGCTCGCAGGTCATCGACATCCTCGCCTCCAACCCCGATGTCTTCGGCAAGACGGTGCTGTTCATCAACTACGACGAGGAAGGCGGCTTCTTCGACCACATGGTTCCGCCCACCCCGCCGTTTGCCGGGCAAGGCGCGTCGACGGTGGACACCGTCAACGAGATCTACCCGGCCGGCGACGCCGCCCACCCGAGCGCACCGTACGGCCTGGGCATGCGGGTGCCGATGCTCGTGGTCTCGCCGTGGAGCAAGGGCGGCTGGGTCAACTCGCAGGTGTTCGACCACACCTCGCTGATCCGCTTCATCGAGGCACGCCACGCGAAGGCGCATCCGCAACTCGTCGAGCCCAACATCACGCCGTGGCGGCGCGCCGTGGCCGGTGACCTGACGTCGACGCTCGATTTCTCGCGCCCGGACCGGGATCGGGTGCGGCTGCCGAGCACCGCGGGGCTGATGCCTGCGAACCTGGTGCGCCACCCCGACTACGCGATCGTGCCGCCGACCTCGCCGCTGCTGCCGGTGCAGGAGCCCGGCGTGCGGCCGGCGCGCGCCCTGCCCTATGTGTTGCATGCCGAAGGCGCGGCGAACACCGCGACGGCATCGTTCCAGCTCAGCTTCGGCAACACCGGCAAGGCGGCAGCCGTCTTCCATGTGCGCTCGGGGCAGGCGGCGCAGGCACCGAGGAACTTCACGGTCGAGCCCCAGCGTTTGCTGTCGGCCTCGTGGGCGGCGGCGGTCGATGCGTCGTATGACCTGTCGCTCAGCGGGCCGAACGGCTTCCTGCGTGCCTTCAAGGGCAAGGTCCGCGCCGACAGCAGCAAGCTGCTGATCCGCGCGAGCTACGACGAGGGGCGCCTGGGCATCACGCTGTCGATCACGAACGTCGGGCTGCAGGCGGTCGGCCTGCGGGTGCGCGACGGGTATGGCGACGGGCGCGGTGACGGGCGTGGTGACGATCGCTGGGCCGACCGGCTCAGGCCGGGCCAGTCGACCGCGAAGTACTGGCCGCTCGAACGCAGCCGCGGCTGGTACGAGCTGGAGATCACGGTCGACGGCGATGCGGCGTTCGCGGCGCGCTTCGCCGGCCACGTCGAGAACGGCGACGACAGCATCAGCGACCCGCTGATGGGGCGGCTGCGGCCGGGCCCGCGTCCGTGACCATCGGCCTGCCTCAGTGCGCCGTCACCACGGCGATGCTGCAGTCGCGCCCCTGGACCTGCACGTTCGATGGAATCGGCCGTGCACCGCTGTACGCGAGCTGCATCCCGAGGTCGACCGCACTGCCCGCCGCCACCGTCGCGTTCCAGTCCACCGGCCGGACGGTGATGGTGCGCGCGCTGGAGGTCACCACACTGCTCCAGTAGTTGGTCACCGTGAAGTCGCTCGACTCGGTCCACGACAGCTGCCAGTTGCTCAACGCCTGCGTGCCGGTGTTGCTCAGCCGGATCGCCATCACCTGGCCCGCGCCCCAGTCGTTGCTGATGTCCAGCGTGACCGCGCACGCGCCGGGCGGTGGCGTCGTCCCCTGCTGCGTGGTGGCCGACACCGTGGCACTGGCGGCGCCCTCGCCGCCGGCGTTCGCGGCCGTCACCTGGTACCACCAGGTGGTGTTCGCCGCCAGCCCGGTGTCGAGGTAGCTCGTCGCCGTCGGTGATCCGACCGCACTGAAGCTGCCTGCCGCCCCGCTGGCCGAGCGCTTCACCGAGTAGCTCGTCGCATTCGCCGCCGCCGTCCACGCGAGCGTCACCGACCCGGCCCCGCCGGTGGCCGTGAGACCCTGCGGTGCCGCCGGCGGGGTCACCGGGCTGCCGCCGCATGCCGGTGGCTCATTGCCGAACACCTTCACACCGTTCGAGTAGACCGGGATCGCCAGCGACTTGACCGTGCTGCCGGCCGCCAGCCCCGCATACGACGGGTCGTTCGCCGGGTTCCAGTACGCCGTGCCGGAGGGCGCCGAGAAGCGGAACTGGATCTCCTTGCGGTGTGCCGACTGGCCGCCCGGGTAGATGTCGGTGCCGGTGAAATCCGCGACGGCGTAGTAGATGTTGCTCGTGCCGCAGCGGAACGGCCCGCTCGCCGCCCCGCCCTGCGAGTAGTTCGTGCTCAGCGTGATCGCCGAGGCCGGCACGCCGGCCGCGATCACCTCGCTCAGGTCGACGTAGTAGCGCAGCGAGAGCTTGTCGCCATGCCGCGCCGGCCAGCCCGAGCGGTTGTTCAGCAGCGCCTTGATCTCGGTGTAGGTGCCGCCCGAGCTGTTGATGCCGGCCTCGACGAAGAACTCGTCCTCGGTGGCCACCTCGCGCGGCGGGAAGTTCGCGAGCGGCGCGCCGCCGGGTGCGAGCTCGTTCATCTTCGCCAGCACGCCGGTGAAGGCCGCGTTGTAGTCGGTCGCGACCTCGTTCGACACGTAGTTGCCGATGTCGTCGCTGTACGAATCGTTCGCGCCCGGCCCGCCCACCATCGCGCCGTACAGCAGGTGGCGATGTGCCGCCGGCGTCGCCTGGCTGTCCAGCCACGAGCCGTGCGCCGTGCGGTGGTGCGGGTGCTGCGGCGGGTTGACGCCGAAGCCGATCAGGTAGCTGCCCTGGCGCGGGTTGTCGCCCAGCACGTAGTTGACCTGGCGCGTCGCGAAATCCCGATACCGCTGCTGCTTTGCCGCGTCGCCCACCACGTCGGCATAGGCGAGCGCGATGAAGGCCTCGTTCATCGCATAGCGCAGCGAGCCCCACTGGTCCAGCCAGGCCAGGCCGCCCGGCGTGTAGGTCACGCGCTGGCCGTCCGAGGTGCCGGTGGTCCAGTAGTCGAGGTTGCGCTCCAGCGCGTCCTTGTAGAGCGCCTTGCCGGTGCTCTCGGCCAGCATCAGGTAGACGCCGACGAGCTTGCTGTCCCAGCCCAGCGTCCACTTGTACGGCAGGTAGGCGGTCTGCCCTTCGGTGCCGAAGTTGCCCACGAACGACTCGGCCTTCTGCAGGTAGGCCGCCTCGCCGGTGGCGCGGTACAGCCAGGCGGCGCCCCAGGCCAGTTCGTCGTAGTAGCCCGACCAGGAGTTGTAGTAGTTGGCCGCGTCGGGGACACAGTCGGAGTACTTCGCGCGCACCGTGTCGGCGAAGGTGTAGAGCTGCCGCGCATGCGTCAGCAGTTGCGCCGCATAAGTGGGATCGCTGGGCGAGAACAGCATCGAGGCGGCCGCCATCGCCGCCGCGGTCTCGGCCGCCACGTCCGACCCACCGCAACTGGCCGTGATCCGGTAGCTCGGCGCCGCGAGCGGGTAGACCTCGACCGGGCCCCACCAGCTGTGGTCGGTGCCGCCGTTGCCCACCTGCACCACCAGCTCGTTCGGTGCGGTGTGCGCGCGCATGAAGTAGTCGTTGACGAAGCGCAGGTTGGCGAGCAGCGCGTCGTACTGCCCGGCGGCCTGGTAGCCGGCCTTGAAGCGCAGCCCGCCCCAGGCGAGCTGGGTCGCGCTGAAGGCCATCGGGAAGCCGAACTTCACATGGTCTCCGGCGTCGTACCAGCCGCCGGTCAGGTCGCGGCCGATGTCGCTGCCATCGGACAGGCGCGAATCGCCGCGCCAGCTGGTGACGCGGTTCCAGGCCGGCAGCTTGCCGGACTGCTGCGCTTCGTAGAACAGCACCGATTTCTGCAGCGCCTCGGCGTAGTTGAAGCGGGGCGCGGCCAAGGGGGCGGCCATCGCGCGGGCGCGCGAGGTGTCCTGGGCCGCCGCGTCGGCGGGCGCGGGGCCGTCGCCGCCGCCGCAGGCGCTCAGTGCGGCCACGGCAATGGCGGAGCAGGCCGCCATCCGCCCCAGCCGATGGATGAAGTTCTCGTTCATGGTCATCTCCCTGGATCAGAGGTTAGTGGGCACGGACGCGTAGCCGCCCAGGCGGGCGGCGATCGCATCCGGAAACGACTGGGTCAGCGCGTTGTAGCTGCCGGCGAAGCGGCTGTAGCGCTCGCGGGCCTCGGCCAGCTGCGCCTCCGACTGCAGCAGCTGCCGGTGCAGGTCCTGCACCGCGGCGTCATCGCGCAGCGCGGGCTGCCGCTGCGCCGCGGCCACGAGCCGGAACAGCACGCCGGTCAGCTCGCCCTGGTTGCGCTTGAAGGCATCGAGCGCGCGCGGGTCGTCAAGCAGGCCCGGCGTGCCGGGCAACGCCGCCGCACGCGCCAGCGCGCCGCGCGCGGCCTCGACCAGCTGCGGATCGACGTCGGCTGCACGGCCGGCCGCCTGCAGCGCCGGCACGGCGAGCCGGTTGCGCTCGGCGTAGACCTGCGCGACCTGGCGCCACTCGGCCGTGCTGGCCGTGCGCGCCTCGCCGAGGCGGATCACCATCCGCGAGCCCCAGGCCGCGGCGCCGGCCGCCAGCACCAGCCCGAGGGCCAGTGCGGCGAGCCGCGCGTTGTGAGGGTGGTTCATCGCATCCCCCTCTCGTCACTTGATGGTGACCGTGCAGTTGTGCCCTGCCAGCGCCAGCCCGGTGGGCATGGGCTTGGCGCCGCTGTAGCCGATCTGCATGCCGAACTCGACGCTGCCGCTGGGCGACACCGTGCCGTTCCAGCCGGCCGGGGTGGCCACCACGCCGCGGCCGTTCTTCGTCACCGTGGCACTCCACGAGTTGGACAGCGTGAAGTCGTTCGACTCGGTCCAGCTCAGCGACCAGCCGGTGATCGGCGCCGTGCCCGTGTTGCTCAGCTTGATCGCGGGCACCTGGCCGGCTCCCCAGTCGTTGCTGGTGTCGAAGCTGATCGTGCAGTCGGCGACCACCACGTCGTTGTCGATCTCGGTGGCGGTAACGACGGCGCCGGTGTGGCCGGTGGCCGCCAGGTTGAAGCTCGCGCTGCCGTTGGCCTGGTCGGCATCCTCGGCGGCGGCGATCACCAGGTTCTGCGGCACGTTGTAGTTGGCCGGCGTGAAGGTCAGCGTGGTGGTGGCCGTGCCCAGGTCGGCGTCGCCGCCGGCGGCCTTGCTCACCGTCACCGTGACCGTCCCCGCCGGCGCCTGCGACAGGCTGACGCCGACGCTCGCGCTGGCGCCCTCGGCCACGCCCAGCGTGCCCGCGCTCAGCACGATGGCCGGCGTGCCGCCGCTGCCGTCGCCGTCGATGTTCGCGTAGTCGTTGAAGGCCATCGCGATATCGGCCTGCGCCCAGAAGCGGTGGTAGACCCAGTCGGGCGAGGCGCCGCCGGCCAGGTAGGCCTGCAGCTTCGGCCACTGCGGATCCTGCTGGTACTTCGGCCGCAGGCTCAGGAAGGTCGCGTTCGAATCGATGGTCGCACCCTGCGCGTTGGTGCCGCTCCAGCCGGAGGGCACGTAGACGCCCGAGCCGGTTGCCGGGTCGTAGGCGTCGTCGAAGCGCAGGTAGTCGGTGCGCTTCTCGGCGACGGCGATGCCCTTGCTGTCCTGGTAGCGGGTCCAGGCGCGGTCCAGCAGCTCCTTCGCGAGGGTCTTCGCAGCGGCGTTGCCGGATTTCGCGGCGTAGTGGATCAGCGTGCGCGCGAAGGCGGCGGTGGTGCCGATGTCGCTCGTGCGATCGGCCACCGTGACGCGCAGGCTGGCATTCGCGCCCGGCGAGGCGGGGTTCCAGGTGTCGGGCTGGCCGCTCCACTTCAGCGTGCTCGGGATCGCGTAGCTGCCATCGGCGTTCAGCAGCGTCTGCGCCGAGGCCCAGGCCACCCACTTGTCGAGCAGCGCCTTCGCCTTCGCGTCGCCGCTCGCGCGGTAGTACTCGGCCACCCGCTGCATCGACCACACCTGCATGCCGAACCACTCGTTCGACCCCGGGTCGTGGTAGACCGGGTTCTCGTCGTAGGCCATGCCGTAGAAGGTGGCGGTGCCGGCGGGCGGTGCGCCGTAGTTGCCGCCCCAGCTGTTGGTGGCGCCGCCGGCGATCGCGCCGTCGGCCGACTGCAGCCAGCGGTAGAACTCGAGCTGGCGGGCGAGGCTCTTGCCCCAGTCGCCGGCCGCCGTCGGCGAGCCCGGCTTGAAGTCGGCCTGCGTCGACAGCGCCCAGGCCGCGAGCGGGTTCTGGTAGCCGAAGTGGTTGTGGCTGGAGCCGATGCGCCAGGCCCAGCCGGCGCTCGCGTCGGCCGCGCCGCCCCAGGCGTAGTACCAGCTCATCAGGTAGGTCTGGTTGTCGCGCAGGCYGTTCGAATCGGGCAGGCCGGTGCCGGGCGCGCAGGCCTGCGC